>CACZOZ010000300.1:0-3547 GCA_902782865.1 uncultured Eubacteriales bacterium | reverse complement strand
GATGCCCCGGGGCAAGGCCACCGCGGCCATCCTGCTGGGCAACGTCACCGCCTGCCTGATCATGACGCTGATGGCGGTGGGGAGCAAGGCCATAATTTGAGTGTGGAGTGAGGAGTGTGGAGTGAGGAGTTGAGAATGTCGCGCGCGGAGCCTTGCGAGGACAACGGTGCACATTTTCCGCGAAGGCAGACATGGCGTGAATTTTCACTATTCACTCCACACTCCACTCTCCACGCTCCACTCTTTTTTATCACTTCTTGCGATTGAGGATGATAGGGTTTCCCGCGCCCTTGACAGGGACAAGGGCCGTCGGGTATGTTATTGGTATACGGATATGAATATGAGGAGGATGGGGCGATGAATCGGAAAGAGGCACAGGAAAAGGCCCGGGCGCTGGTGGCCCGGATGACCCTGGAGGAGGCCGCCGAACAGCTGCGCTACGACGCGCCCGCCATCGATCGGCTGGGCGTTCCCGCCTACAACTGGTGGAACGAGGCCCTGCACGGCGTGGCTCGCGCCGGCACGGCCACTTCCTTCCCCCAGGCCATCGGCATCGCCGCGTCCTTCGACCCGGCGCTGGTGAAGGCCCTGGGCGACGTGGCCGCCACCGAGGGCCGCGCGAAGTACAACGCCGCCTCCAAACACGGCGACCGGGACATCTACAAGGGGCTCACCTTCTGGTCCCCCAACGTGAACATCTTCCGTGATCCCCGCTGGGGCCGTGGCCAGGAGACCCTGGGCGAGGACCCGGAACTGACGAGCCGCCTGGGCTGCGCTTTCGTCAAAGGCCTGCAGGGGGACGGGGACGTGATGAAGGCCGCCGGCTGCGCCAAGCACTTCGCCGCCCATTCCGGGCCCGAAGATTTAAGGCACGAGTTCGACGCCGTGGTGAGCGAGAAGGACCTGGAGGAGACCTACCTGCCGGCCTTTAAAGCCCTGGTGAGCGAGGCCGGGGTGGAGGCGGTGATGGGCGCCTACAACCGCACCAACGGCGAGCCCTGCTGCGCCTCCGAAAAGCTGATGGCGAAGCTCAGGGAATGGGGTTTCAAGGGGCATTTCGTGTCGGACTGCTGGGCGATCAACGATTTTCATTCCGGGCATCACGTGACGAGCGATCCCGTTCAGTCCGCCGCCCTGGCCATCAATACCGGCTGCGATCTCAACTGCGGCTGCGTGTACCAGCAGAATCTCCTGGCCGCGGTGGACCAGGGGCTGGTGAGCCCCGATACCGTGCGGGAGAGCGTCACCCGCCTCTTCACCACCCGCTTCATGCTGGGCATCCTGGGGGAGGGGAGCGAATACGACAAGATCCCCTACACCGTGGTGGAGTGCCCCGAGCATCTTGAAAAGGCCGAGCAGGCCGCGCGCGAGGGCTGCGTGCTGCTCAAAAACAACGGCCTCCTGCCCCTTAAAAACATCCGCACCCTGGGCGTGATCGGCCCCAACGCGGACAGCCGCTGCGCCCTGACGGGCAATTACCACGGCACCGCCTCCCGCTACATCACCGTGCAGGAGGGCCTGCAGGACGCGCTCGAAGGCAAGGCCCGGGTGCTCTGCTCCGAGGGCTGCCACCTGTACCTGGATAAATTGAGCAACCTGGCTTCGGATATCGATGACCGGCTGAGCGAGGCGAAGGCCGTGGCGGAAAACAGCGACGCCGTGGTGCTGGTGGTGGGCATGGACGAGACCCTGGAGGGCGAGCAGGGCGACGTGGGCAACCAGTACGGTTCCGCCGACAAGCCCGATCTGATGCTGCCCCCGTCCCAGCGCCGGCTGATGGACGCCGTGCTCGACGTGGGCAAGCCCACGGTGATCGTGCTGATGGCCGGCAGCGCCGTGGATCTGGGCGACGCGGGCCGCCGGGCGGACGCGGTGCTCCTTTCCTGGTATCCCGGGGCCCGGGGCGGCAGGGCCGTGGCGGACCTGCTGCTGGGCAAGGTCTCGCCCTCCGGCAAGCTGCCCCTCACCTTCTACCGCAACGAGCAGCTGGATGAGATGCCCCCCTTCACGGACTACAGCCTCAGGGGCCGCACCTACCGGTATGTGAAGAACGCGCCGGAGTATCCCTTCGGCTTCGGCCTCACCTACGGGGACACTTTTGTCACCGCGGCGAAAGCCCGCCGGAACGGGGAGGATATCCTGGTGGAGGCCGAGATCACCAATGCCGGCGCCGTTGACACCCAGGACGTGGTGCAGGTGTACATCGCCAACGAGGGCAGTGTGTATGCCCCGGACCATCCCCGCCTGGCCGCGTTCAGGCGCGTGACCGTGCCCGCGGGCGGGACCGTCAAGGCTCTCCTGACCGTCCGGGCGGACTGCCTGAAGGTGGTGGATGATGCCGGAAAACGTGTCAGCGAGGGCCGCGTGGTGCTGTACGCCGGCATGGGCCAGCCGGATGAGAGGACCGCGGCCCTCACGGGCCACACCGCTGTCCGCATGGAGACGGACTGACCCCGCTGTAAGTCCAAAGCGAACCTGGAGGGAGAAGCATGTTTCACTGTGACCGGGTTCTGCCCGATGTCTGCCATATCCGGGATGCTCTGGACGTGTGCGTCACGCTGATCACGGGCCGCGAAAGAGCCCTGCTGGTGGACACGGGCTACGGCCTGGAGGACCTGGGGGCCTTCATCGGCTCCCTGACAGATCTGCCTTACGATGTGCTGCTGACCCACGGGCATCACGACCATGCCCTGGGCAGCCGGTTTTTCCCCCGCGTCCTCGCCCTTGCCGGGGAGGAGGACGTGTTCAGGACCTATACTACTTTAGCCCGCCGGGAGAAGGTGCTCGACAACGCGGCGGGAAGAGGGGCCCCCGTTGACCGGGAGGCCTTTCTTCGCGCGCCCATGCCGCCGGTGGCTTTGGTGAACCCCGGGCCGGTGGACTTAGGCGGCCTCATCGCCGAGGTGATCGCCTGCCCCGGGCACACCCCGGGCTCCGCCGTGGTGTATGTGCCTCAGAGGAAGCTGCTTCTCACCGGGGACGACTGGAACCCCGTGACCTGGCTGTTCTTCCCCGAGGCCCTGCCCTTCAAGGCCTACCGGGAGAACGTGCGCGGGCTCCTCGCGCTGCCCTTTGAGCATGTGCTCTGCTCCCACCGGCCGGGGCTGTTCCCCCGGGAGATCTTTGAAAGCTTCGTTACAGGCCTGACCGACGGGGCGGCGCGTTCCGCCCGGCCCTGCGATACGGGCCGCGCCATGGGGATCGATACCGCCGAAATGGCGCTGCCCCATGGGCAGGTACTGGTGTTCGACCGGCAAAAGGCGGCGCTTTAGAAGGAGGATGACCGTGAAAGAAAAGAGGATCGTGATCCGGGAAGGCGATAGGGCGTCCTTCCGCAATTTGACCGGCTGCTGCGTCGGCACGGGCCGCATGGATCTGGCCCTGCACCGGGAGTATCAGGACGAGCTCAGGTTCGTCCAGGACAAATGCGGCTTTCAATACATCCGCGGGCACGGCCTTTTCAGCGACGGCATGGGCATTTATCAGGAATACCCCCTGCCCCAGGGCGGAAAGCGCGTGGGGTACTGCTTCACCTATCTGGACCGGG
>CACZOZ010000299.1:0-10099 GCA_902782865.1 uncultured Eubacteriales bacterium | reverse complement strand
CGATAACGGTGAGCCTATCATTCGCGTGAATGATCTCAAGGTCAGCATCAAGATGGATGAAGGCCTGCTCACACCGGTGCGGGGCGTCTCCTTTGAGATCCGCGCCGGGGAGACCCTGGGGCTGGTGGGCGAGTCCGGCTGCGGCAAGAGCCTGACCAGCAAGGCGATCCTGGGGATCAACGACAAAAAATGCTCTTCCGAGGGAGAGGTGCTCTTCCGGGACGAGAAGGACAATGTGCTGGATCTGCTGAAACTGGACCCCAACGGCAAACAGATAAGGGCGATCCGCGGGAAACAGATCTCCATGATCTTCCAGGAACCCATGGTGGCCTTCTCCCCCATGTATACCATCGGGAACCAGATCAACGAGTGCACGCGGCTCCATATCACCAAGGACAAAAAGGAATCGAAAAAGATCACCCTGGAAATGATGAAAAAGGTGGGCATCGCCAACGCGGAGAAGCGCTATGACCAGTTCCCCCACGAATTCTCCGGCGGCATGCTGCAGCGGGCCCTGATCGCCATGGCGCTAGTGTGCCGGCCCCGTCTGCTGATCGCGGACGAGCCCACCACGGCCCTGGACGTGACGATCCAGGCGCAGATCCTGGAGCTGATGCAGATGCTGCAGAAGGAACTGGGGATGGCCATCCTGTTCATCACCCACGACCTGGGCACCGTGGCGAAGATGTGCGACCGGGTGGCGGTGATGTACCTGGGCAAGATCGTGGAGACCGGCACCGCGCGGGAGATCTACAAGGATCCCCGGCACCCCTATACCCGGGGCCTGATGGGCAGCGTGCACAAGATCGGCAGCCGCAAGCTGGACCGCCTGTTCTCCATCGAGGGAACGGTGCCGCTGGCGCTGAACCTGAAGCCCGGATGCGGTTTTTATGACCGCTGCGACGTGAGAAAAGAGGGCGTCTGCGACAAACAGGAGCCGGAAACGGTCAGACTTGAAGGCGCGCACTGCGCCGCGTGCGTCCACTGCAGGGAAGAAGGTGCGCTCAAATGACGGAAGTGAAAAAGCCCCGGAAGGACGGGGACGTGATCCTGCGGGTGAAACACATCTCCAAGCGCTTCACCTCCAAGGGCGTGTGCGTGCGGGCGGTGACGGATGTCTCCTTTGACGTGCGCAAGGGCGAGACCATCGGCATCGTGGGTGAGTCCGGCTGCGGAAAGACCACCCTGGGCCGGTGCATCGTCCGGGCCATCGAAGCCTCCGAGGGCCAGGTGGAATACACCGCCCGGGACGGGCACACCTATGATTTCCTGAAGCTGAACAAAACGGAGATGAAGAAGATCCGCCGGGAGATCCAGATGATCTTCCAGGACCCCTATTCCTCCCTGGACCCCCGGATGACGGTGATCGACATCATCGGGGAGCCGCTCAAGGCCAACGAGCCCAAGCTGCCCCGGGCGGAGTACGAGGCTCGGGTGATCGAGATGGCCAAACGGGTGGGCCTGAACACCACCTATCTGAAGCGCTACCCTCACGCCTTTTCCGGCGGACAGCGCCAGAGGATCGGCACGGCCCGTGCCCTGATCCTCAACCCCCAGATCATCGTGTGCGACGAGGCGGTCAGCGCTCTGGACGTGTCCATCCAGGCCCAGATCATCAACCTGCTCAAGGACCTGCAGAAGGAGATGGACCTGACCTACCTGTTCATCAGCCACGACCTGAGCGTGGTGGAACACATCAGCGACAAGGTGGGCGTGATGTATTTAGGACGCGTGGTGGAGTTCGGCGAGACGGAAAAGCTGTTCTCCCGCCCCCGCCATCCCTACACGGAGGCGCTCCTGTCCGCGGTGCCCGTGGCGGATCCGGACATCAAAAACGAACGGATCCCCCTGATGGGCGAGATCCCGAACCCCGCCAATCCCCCCTCCGGATGCTATTTCCATGAGCGCTGCCGGTACTGCAGGGAAAAATGCGCGAAGGAAGTGCCGGAGCTGAGAGAAGTGGACGGGGTGCAGGTCGCCTGCCACTTCGCGGACGAGCTCCATTTGAGCGGGTTCGACTACGACCGCTGACCGAAGGACCGGGCCGGATCAGGCCGCGGGCAAGCGCGCCGCTGCAAAAACAGATCAGCCTGGGACCGTATCAAAAGACCCGGGGCCCTGCCATGACGGCAGGGTCCCGGGTCTTGTTGTTTGCGCAGGTCCCGTATCCCGGCCGGACAGGTTCAGGCGTCCGGCATTTCCGGGCGCTCACCGCTGCCCGTCATGAAAATGCTGAGCCCGAACATCCCGTTTTGAGACCGGATGCGGATGTCCCCATGGTATTTTTCGGCGATCAGCCGAATACTCCGTAAGCCATAACCATGATAGCCCGGCTCCTGCGCTTTCGTGGTCCCGGGAAGCCCGTCCTGACGCAGGACGAGCTTAGCATCCGTATAATTCATGCAGCTGATATAGACAAACTCCCCGCGTCTCTCCAGGACCAGACTGATCTGCCGTTTTTCAGGCGGCTCCAGCGCTTCCACGGCCTCGATGGCGTTGTCCATCAGGTTGCCGAAAAGGGAATACACATCCATGGTGTTCATGAATCCCAGATCCGCGCCGTTGCCCATGACCGTCAAAGTGATGCCTTTTGCTCGGCACAGCATCTGTTTTTCATTCAGCACGATATCCAGCACATCCAACCCTGTATCATAGGTGCTTTCGTAACTGTCGATCAGCGCCCGCATAGATTCCATCTCTTCCCGCGGCAGGCGTTTCTCCAGATATCTGAGCTTGTGTTTCAGGTCATGGTATTTGATGTTCATCTGTTCCGCGTTCTCGCGGCTGAGCTCATACCGGCGCCGTTCCTCCTCGTTGATGCGCCTGAGCACCATCATCTCGCTCTGTACACGCACCGATTCATGCACATAGAACTCGACATACAGGGCCAGCATGCAGCAGATGATCCCGTAGATCGCCGTACACAGAGTCATGTATGCGTTGACCGTCCCCCCCAGCCGGAGCAGGCGCGTGATACCGATACAGATGAGCACGATAAGGACCGCTACCAGGATCATCCGCCTGTCGTTGTTGTCCTCATAGATCCGGCGTTTCGCCACCCATTGCCCCACCGTGATCCACAGGAGCAGATATACCACCGCCGCTGTGGCAAGTTCCAGCATCAGGGGCTGCGGGCGGTCCGCGAACGGGATCAGGTCCACCAGTCGGTAGGTCTGGAAAGCGATGTGCTGTACGGCGACGCCGGCTACGCAGGCAGACAGGACCGCCAGGGCTGACGCGTCGAACGCGAACCACATCCCCAGAAAACTGACGCTGATGGTAAGGAGCAGGCCGGTGAAATTCATGAATGCGGACGGGAAGCGGAAGCGGACGAAGCCAAGGTTCAGGTAATTGATCCCAAGGACCAGAAGGATCGCCGCAGGGAAACGCAGCCAAAACCGCTTCCGCTTCGGGAAGGGATAAAGGAACATGATCTCCGCGAATAAAAGCTGCAGCCCGTAAGAAACATTGTTCAGCATCTCCATCGTCATAGCTCCTTTGCGCGCTGTGTGCCGCTCAAATAATTGGCGAAAGCCCGCTTCAACTCATTGCGGAGGATATGGGCGACGATGAGTGTTTCCCCATCCACCACACAGGTATCACCGTCGAGCCTGGTCAGCATCCGCATGTTGATCAGAAGTCCGCGGTCACATCGGAAGAACGCCGGATCGTTCAGTTTCTTTTCAGCGGCTGCCATAGTGATGTACTCGGAATAATTTCCCCCTCTTGTATGGTAAATGACATAGTGCCCGTTGACCTCCAGATACCGGATCCGCTGAGCATCCAGGTACACGGTGCTGCCTTTGTCCCGCACTTCAACCATCGACTTCATCCTGGAAGAGACGCGGTTGAGAGCCCGCTGCATCTTCAGATGGAAAGCGAACTTGTCCAGCGGCTTCACCACAAAGTCCAGTGCATCCACCTCATACCCGTGGATAGCCATCTGCGCCAGATTGGTCACAAAGATCAGGATCACACTGGGATCTACTTTCCGCAGCTGCCTGGCCGCGCACATCCCGTCCGTACCTCCGGCGAACTGGATATCCATGAATATGATATCGAACTGCTGCTCGAACATCATCAGGATCTGGTCGGCCGAATCGTATTCCTTCACCGAAAACGATACGTCCTGCTGCTGTTCCACATACGCAAGGCAGGCTTTCAGACGTTCCCGTTCGGCAAGTTCATCATCGACGATGGCGATATCCAGCACAGCGCGCTCTCCCTTCCGAAATCAACAACAGCATATCATGTTCAAGTGACAAACACAAGGACGGGATATGCGCCCCGCTGCCGGGGCGCATATCCCGCAAAGAAGACATTCAGGGTCAGACAGCCTTACGATCACGCTTGATCTCACAGATCACGAACCAGGCGACAGCGGCCGCGCTCAGGACGCCGAAGGAGATCATGGCGGCCTTCATCCAGTTCTGCCAGGGCGGGGTGATCTTCACGATCCGGGTATTGGCGGAGTAACCGCTCATAGCGTTGGAATGCACCACCGCGTAGAGGATGCGCTTCGTGGACTCACGCATGGACCTGCCCACATTGCCGTATTCCCCGCTGCCGCCCGCGGACTTCGGGGCGTAATCCTGGAAGGTGTGGGTGCCGCCGGTGTAGTCCGTGGCGTCATCCGCGTAGTCATACTCGTTCAGGTCGGTGGCCTGGGTGTACACATTGACGATGCGGGAGATATAGGCCTCACCGTGGGCGCCGTCAGTCATGTCACCGGCGCAGTCGGTCTCCACGATGCCGGGCATGCCGCACTCCGCGCGCAGGAAGCGCTGAGCGAAGTTGACGCAGTTAGCCACGGCCTGCGGTCCCATACGGGAGAAGGAAGTCATGACGTTGTAGGAGCCGCCCTCGGCGATAGCCAGTTCGAAAGCCCGGAAGTAATTCTCGCGCAGGGTCTGCTCGGTGGTCCAGACCTGCACGCCATGGCGCGCCGTCTCAGACTCGTTCATGGCGCAGTGCTTCAGGTAGGTGTGGATGCCCATGGACTCGATCCCTTTGACTTCGGGGATCGTGATCAGGCCGGAGAGCATCGCGTCCTCGGAGAAATACTCCGCCGCACGGCCGATATAGGGGGAGCGCTGGATGTTCAGGCCCACGCCCAGGATACCGGAGTTGCCGGCCCAGAAGCCTTCCTCGCCGATCTGTTTGCCGACCTTGCCTGCCACTTCCTTATTGAAGGTCGCGGCCAGGATGCCGTTGGAGGAGAAGCCGGTGAACTCATAGCCGGACTTGAGGTCAGGATCGTTGACCCGGGCGGCGTAGGGATTCGGAGCGATGCCGCACCAGGGGTTGGGCTCCATCTCACCGATGGTGAAAGGAAGGTTAAAGCCGTTGGGGCCGTTCTCATCCTCACCGGCGGGCTTGGCGATGCTCTCGACGGCGACAGTCTTGTGGCGGCCGTTGGAGAGGAGATGCACCATCTCCTGCCAGGTCATCTGATCCAGCAGCTGGTCCCACATGGGAGAATCGTAGGGCTCGTTCATCAGGTCGATCAGCCGCAGACCGTTGTCCGCCCCGTAGGTGGGATACTCGCCGCCCTTGGCGATCATCTTGTCAGCGTTCATCTGGTCCCGCAGCTCGTCCGCAAGCGCCTGGGTCATCAGAAGCTTCTCATAGGGCTTGACCAGTTTCCCGTCCGCGGACCGGGTGCAAAGATGCACGGTGCCTTCCCAGTCATCACGGCTCATATAGACGACCGCGTTGTCGCCCCTGCCGGCGTAGGTGTTGATATCCGCGAAGTCAAAGGAATTCCCGATGGGCAGCTGCGTCCTGTCAGAGACGGCATAGGTGGTGGTGTCCAGGTCGTAATGGGTGTTGTACACCAGGTCCGCGCGGCCCTCGGCATCCATCCTGTGATCGGTGTTTTCCGGGGTCTTTCCCCGGAACGCCAGCAGGCTGTTCACCGCCGCGTGAGCGTCATGCGCCGCGATCAGCTGATAATCGCCCGGGGTCAGCACATAGGTCCCGGCACCGAAGGTGTCGTAAGTGCGGAGGTTCTTTTCGGGGACCCTGATCTCGACGGTCTCCTTCTCGCCCGGCTCCAGTTTCTTCGTCTTGCCGAATTCCACCAGCTGAACAGAGGGGACCTGGATCCGGTTGTTCTTTTCATACTCGCCGTAGGGCTTCGCCGCGTAGATCTGTACCGGGGTCTTGCCGGCGACGCTGCCGGTGTTGGTGACATCGATCCTGACGGTGTAGTCGCTGCCCGTCTTGACCACGTTCAGGTTGTCAAACCGGAAATCCGTGTAGGAGATACCGTATCCGAAAGGATAGGCCACGACCTTGCCGTACTCAAAGGTCCCCGCCTTATCCTTGCCGTTCACATAGTCCTCGTACCGGGTCTCGGTGTACTTGTACCCCATGTACATGCCTTCCTGATACACGATGTAGGTCGTGAAGGAGGAGTGGTTGTTGGCGGGGTCTTCCGAGAAGCCGAAGTCACTGTAATTGGCATACTGGAAATAGTAGTTCTGGTCCGTGATATTGCTGTTGACGGGGTTGAGCATATTATCTGTCCACAGGGTCGCGGACAGACCGCCGCTGAAGTTCTCTTCTCCCACCAGCAGCCTGGCCACGGAGATGGTGCCGAACTCGCCCACGGCGCCGGCCCAGACGCAGGCATCGATGCCATACTCGTCATTGACCAGGAAATCCAGCTGGATCGTGTTCGCCATGTTCAGGATCAGGATGATGCTCTTGACGGTGCCCTTTTCCTTTTCCTCCTTCAGGCCGGCGAGGATCTCCTTTTCCTGGGGGCTGAGCTGCAGATAGTCCCCGTTCGCGCCGTCCGTCGTGATGGTCTTGGTGTGGTCGATGCTGTATTCACCCGGCGTGGAAGAGGTGGTGGCAGGCAGATCACTGCCCTCACCGCCGGCGCGCTTGATGATCATGATGGCCGCGTCGCCGTACAGAGCAAGATCCTGATAGCCTTCCGAGGCGCGGATCACATCCATGGGCACTTCATTGATCGTGAAACCGCTGGCGGCGTATTCACCGCGGGGAGTGGGATCGCCGCGGCCCGGCGCATAGGTCCAGGCGGTGTACTGATCCGCCATTTTCCGGTTCACGTTCAAATAGGGCGTACCGGGGACCTTCGCGGTCTTGATCGCAGAGTTTTCCTTCTCATAGTGGACGCCGTCAAAAGCTTCCACCCAACTGATGGCATTGTCGGAAATGATGCCGCCGGAGCCGCCGGCGCCGTAGTTGGGGGAACCGGACGCGCCGCCGAAAAGCGTCACGTTCGCTCCTTTGGCCAGAGGCAGCGCGTTGTTGTCGTTCTTCAGAAGCACAGTGCCTTCCAGCTGCTCTTCCATCTGGATGAGGTATCCGCCATACACCAGATCACGGATGCTGGAATAGGATGTCTGAAAATACTCAGAAGTCTCGGTGCCGTCACCGGTGTTCTCCACCACATAGTTCTTCTGATTCAGGGCACCGGTGATGGTGTTGGCATTCGCCATGCAGATATCGTTCGCAGTAACGGAGAAGCCGAACAGGAACACGAAGATCACGATCAAAACTTTCTGGAGTGTTCTATTCCCGTACCTTTTCATTTCTTCATTCCCTCCTTATTGACGACCTGAGGCAGGAAAACCGTCACCAGGCTTGCGATGAAGCAAAGGACGAAGAAGATGGCGGTGATCAAAAATCTCGGATCAAACGTCTTCAGGTCGATGCCCACATACACGACGACCACATACATGTAGATGATCTGCACGAACAGCATCAGCGAAGTGAAGGAAGTGAGCGCCATGCAGGCCGCGCCCAGTTCATACTTCCTGACCAGCGCGAGCGCCACACCGAAGGCGGCACCGACCAAAAGCAGGA
The DNA here is from genome assembly GCA_902782865.1 of uncultured Eubacteriales bacterium. Taxonomy (GTDB): domain Bacteria; phylum Bacillota; class Clostridia; order Christensenellales; family Aristaeellaceae; genus RUG756. The sequence continues at coordinate 2,257 of CACZOZ010000299.1, read as the reverse complement.
TGAAGGCCAGCCAGGACATGTAGCGTTCCTGATTGCCGTAGCAGACCGCGTACACGACGGCAGTGGCAGCGGACAGCGCCGCCATCGACAGTGTCGCGATCAGACCGGCTCGATTCTTCGGGACAGATTTCGCAGGACTCATAGAGCAACCCTCCTTTGGTTTGTTGCCCCGATTATAACAGCGATCCCGGCCCGCTCTTCCTCAACAGCGGGAAATGCGCGTTTTACAGCACGAAGTCGAGATCCTCACAGCCTCAGCACGGACAAGATAGCGCGGCCGCCTCATAAAAAAGCCCCGCGTCAGGCAGCGGTACAAGCTGCCCGAGCGGGGCTCAAAGGGTGCTGTATCAGCGGAAGGAGAGTTCAACCCTCTTCATCCGATACGGTGTCCCCCGTCGTGTTCTTTTTTTTCACGTTTTAAAGCGCAAGCGATCTCCTGGACCGGTGCCGGCCTTCCGCGCCGGATCAGGGACCGGTGTGATCCATCCCTGCTGCACATCGACGGTGACATCCGCCTTCATCATCAGCATCTCAGGCTGTACACGATCACAGAGCACTCATCTCATCCAGGGACAGGATGACATCGGAATCCTCTGTTTCCCCCAGGGAGCACAGCCATTGTCGGACGACGGCGTACGCTTCCGCCAGTTTTTCCCGGGTGACCGTGCCGGCTTCTTCGGCGTTCTGTTCGATCACCGTCCAGGCCTCCCGCACCGCCTCGGTGACAAGAGCGGACTTTTCCGTCATGTATTTCTCCATCATCCGGCACCATTCGGCCATCTTCGCCTCCGCGACACCGGCGGCGGCCGCCACGCGGTCGACCGTCTCGGCCACGGCCTGATCCAGGGCCTCTCCGTTCTCCCGCAGCCAGTCACGGACTGTCCGATAGGCTTCCGAGAGCTTCTCCGCGGCGAGACCGCCCTGCTTCGCGGCGCCCTCTTTCAGCGTTTCCCAGGCTTCCCGGACCCGATCGTCCCACCGCATATCGTTCATAACGGCCTCGGCCTCGCCGATCCAGGCGGCGATCTGATCCGTCATGAGGTCCCAGCCGTCCGACAGCGCGCCGGAAAGCAGATCCATCCCCTGTGAGATCCGCGAGAAAAGATCGTCCGGGGAAACGTCGGCCGGCTCCTCCGTAGCCGCGGGCTGCGATGCCGCGGGCGTCAGGGCGGGATCATCCGCCGGGGCCTCAGCCAGCGCGGCGCCGCACAGTGACAGGATCAGGATCAGGGTCGTAACTATAGCTGTCATTTTTTTCATGGGGTTGCCTTCTTTCTTTAAGATCATGCCGCCATTACGCGGCAGATCCATTATAACACAGGATAGAGAGTATACTCAAAATGTACTCGCATCAGTCATATCGGACACAGGATCATCACCCAAATCAGCATCAGGCGTTTCACAGTCATTTCTCCTCCCACACAACCATACCGTCACAGTCGATATAGCGAAGCCTGCCATCCTGCTCCGCCATGGCCAGGCCACAGTAGAAAGGGGTCACCGCATCATAGTCGGGAGAGATGATGATATCGCCTTCAGTACTGATGAAACCGCATTTTCCGTTGATCCGGACAGGCAATGGATCATCAGCCAGTTTTGTTTCATCGTTCCAGTAAAAACTATCGGGAAAGCATGAGAAGTCGACTGCTTCAAATACTGGCTCTGTTACTGACAGCACCTGCCCGTTCCGGATCTTCATCAACTGATAACGGGTCACATTATCTTTGGTAACGCTCTGCCAGAAACAGCGATCGCTCATCACCCAGCTAAATCTATATATTATACCATTTTGTTCCTGTGGAACGGAATAGAGTTCCGTGCCGTTCCGGTCAAGCAGAACAAACCGTTCTGTGGCTTCATCCTCAAGGACGAGGTAATCATTATAGTAGTGTTCTTCCGGTAAAGGTCCACCGCTCCATAACTTATATACAGGCGGTATAATGACTTCACCGGTCAGGTCCATCCAACCGTTCCTTTGTGCCTGGAAGAAACAAACCATACCATTCGATGCGCTGAATACATAATCAAAACAGGGCGCTTTAACGATCGTTCCGTCAGGTTTCGCGAGACCGAAGACCTGTCCCCAGCTGGATGGATACAGCGGCTTTTCCTCGTCTGTCAGTTTCCGCATGATCGTCAACACGCCTTCATGCGGCAGACTGTAAGGCATGATCCCTTCCGGGAAGAGGATCTCCGTCCCGTTTTGATCAAACAGGTGATACTCCGGTCCATAGTCCGAATCACTGCTCCTGCCATG
>CACZOZ010000298.1:0-5521 GCA_902782865.1 uncultured Eubacteriales bacterium | reverse complement strand
GCGTTGTTGCCCAGGGGCTGGATCTCCAGGTAGTCGTAGAACCGGGCGATCTTTTTGAGCTGGTCGTCCCCGGCGCCCCGCAGGATGGCGTCGTACAGTTCGCCCGCGGCGCAGGCGGACCCCACTAGCAGCCCTCCCCGGTGCTTCTGCAGCACGCTTCGGGGGATCAGCGGCTTGCGGTGGAAATACTTGAGATGGCTCTCGCTCACCAGCCGGTTCAGGTTTTCCAGGCCCTCCCGGTCCCGGGCCAGGAGCACCACATGGTAGCTGGTGCCCAGGGTGGGAGCGTCGGACATGCGGTTCAGGTCATCCAGGGTCTCGCAGCCCTTTTTGGCGGCCTCCTCCAGCATCAGGCTCAGGCATTTGGCCGTGGCCTCCGCGTCGTTGACGGCCCGGTGAGCGCCCTTGAGGGACACGTGCAGGTGCTTGCACAGGCTGCCCAGCCGGTAGGATTTCAGGTCGGGATAGATGCGCCTGGCCATGGACAGGGTGTCGATCCGGGCGCCGTTCCATTCCCGGCCCAGGCGCTTGAGCTCAAAGGACAGGATGCCGCAGTCGAAAGACGCGTTGTGGGCGGCGATGGGGCAGTCCCCGATGAATTCCATCAGCCGGGGGAGGGCCTCCTTCGCTGTGGGGCTGCCCCGGAGCATCTGGGTGGAGATATGGGTGATGTCGGTGACCTTCTGGGGCACGTCCATCTCCGGATCCACGAAGAGATTGAGCCGGTCCTCCACCACGCCGTCCCGGATGCGCACGGCGCCGATCTCGATGATCCGGGCCTTGCGCACGTTGAGCCCGGTGGTCTCGAGATCCAGCACCACCATGGGATCCTTCAGGCTCCGGCCGCCGGGATTCAGGACGATGTCGTCATCGAAGGTCATGTAGCCTTCCATGCCGGGGATCAGCTTGATGCCGTTCTTTTTCGCGGCGCCGAAAGCTTCCGGAAAGGCCTGCAGCACACCGTGGTCCGTGACCGCCACGGCGCTGTGTCCCCATTTGGCGGCTCGGGCGATGAGCTTTTCCGGAGCGGTGATGCCGTCCATATTGCTCATATTGGTGTGCATGTGCAGCTCGATGCGCTTTTCCGGGGCGTTGTCCATGCGCTCCGGCCAGGTATCCGCCGTCACGTCCCTCACCATCATCACCCGGTCCCGGGCGAAATCGTCGTATTTGATCTCTCCCCGGATCAAAAGGGCCTTTCCGGGCTGGAAATGCTTATATAACTCATCCACCGCCTGGCGTTCCGCTTCGGTGAGGGGCACCTTGCTCACAGGTTCCGTTTCCTCGCCGTACACTTTCTCACGGTACCGGGTAAAGACCTTGCAGCAAAGAGTGCCGGTGTAGTCCGTCAGGTCAAAGGTGAACAGGGCCGTCTCGCCGGCCGACACGTCCCGCCGCTCGCAGGTGAGCACCACGCCGTGCACCACGGCGGTGCCGTTCTCCGCGTCCAGTTCGCCGATGGGCCGGGGCTCCTCGCCGATCTTGCGGCCCTTGATCCTGTCATCGGTCTTCTTTTTCACGGGCGTCAGGGTCACGCCCTTGGCCTCGTTCTCCGCCATGCGCTTTTTCAGGAGCACTTCCTGGCGTTCCCGCTCCGCGGTGATCTCCTTCAGGCGTTTTTCGGCGTCGCCGCTCACCCGCAGGGTCACGTTCTCGTCCAGCTTGAACACGCCCTTGACGGCCTCCCGTAGCTTTTCCTCCGCGCCCTGTTCCTTCAGGTAGCGCAGAGCGAAAGCGTCGGGCACCTCCAGGTACAGCCTTCCGCCCTCGCTGATCCAGCGCATGTCGAACTCCCAGCTGCGCACGGAGGGGAACTGGCGCAGCAGGTACTGGTTGATGGGCAGGGCATAGCGGTCCGGATCCTTAAGGAAAGCGTCCTTCAGGTCCGGTGAGGTGATCCTCAGGGAACACTTCATCTGCGGGAACTCCCGGCGCAGGATCTCCTTGACCTTCAGGAAGCTCTTTTCCGTGATCAGGGTCTGGGATTCCAGGGAAAAATATGCCCGGTTCTCCTTTTTGGAGTACCGCACGCTCTCAAGGCGCAGTTTGTCCCGGGTCTCCGGCGCCGCGGCCGCGATCAGGTCGAACAGTTCATCGATCCCGCTCATCCAGGAACCTCCTGACCCGGGCGATGAATTTTTCCGCCACGTCCCCTGTCAGCTTCTCGCGGTACTCGCCGCCGATATACAGCGCGCCGCAGTCCACGCCGCCGCACAGGGCCACGTCCGCTCCCCGCGCTTCGCCCGGGCCGTTGACCACGCAGCCCATGACGGCGACGGTGATATCTCTTTTTTCATTCCGGAAGGCTTCCTCCACCCGGGCGGCGATGGCCGCCGTGTCCAGGCGGGTCCGCCCGCAGGTGGGGCAGGCGATCAGCCTGAAGCCGCCCCGCAGGCCCAGAGCCTTGAGGATGCTGATCCCCAGCGGCGCTTCCAGGGCCGGGTCCCCCGTCAGGGATACCCTGATCGTGTCCCCGATGCCGGCCAGCAGCAGCGCGCCGATGCCGATGGCGGATCTGATGCTGCCTTCGCCGGGCAGGCCCGCTTCCGTCATGCCCACGTGCAGGGGATAGCCGCACATCTTCGCCATGCGGCGGTAGGCGTCCACGGTGGTCCTCAGATCCGTGGACTTGAGCGAGATCACGATATCCTCAAAGCCCCGTTTCTCCAGGATCCGCACATGCCTCAGGGCGGATTCCACCATGCCCTCGGCGGTCACGCCGCCGTGAGCGTTCAGGATGTCCTTTTCCAGGGAGCCGGAGTTCACGCCGATCCGGATGGGCGTCCCGTGGGCCTTGCAGCAGTCCACCACCCGCTCCACTTCGCTCTCGCTGCCGATATTGCCCGGATTGATCCTCAGGGCGGCAAACCCGTTCTCCACCGCCGCCACTGCCAGGCGGGCGTCGAAGTGGATGTCCGCGCTCAGGGGCCCCGGGGCGTCCTCCTGGTATTTTCTGAGGTGGGGCACGCATTTTTCGTCGAATACGGATACCCGCACCAGGTCGCATCCGCTCTCGAACAGGCGGGCGATCTGCGCGCCGGTGGCTTCACAGTCCCGGGTATCGGTATTGGTCATGCTCTGCACGGAGATCTTCGCGCCTCCGCCGATCACAAGGGGACCGCATTTCACAGCCCTGGTCATAAATGTCATTCCTCCCTCAGGCAGGTCAGAAAAGGTTCAATATGTCGCGGTACGTGAGCACCAGGAAAAGCCCGAATAAAAGCACGTAGCCTCCCAGATGGATGTAGGTCTCCACTTTCCGGTTCACGGGGCGCCTCATGATCCCCTCGAACAAAAGGAACAGGATGCGGGACCCGTCCAGCCCGGGGATGGGCAGCAGGTTCATCAGCCCCAGATTGACCGATATCAGGATCAGCAGGCTGATGTAGGCCCAGAAACCGTTGGCCTGTGTCTCCTCGGTGACCAGCTGGATGATGCGGATGGGCCCGCCCGTTTCCTCGATCCCCTCGCCGGTGGTGACCAGCCGCTTGAGAGCGCCCAGGATCGCGCCGCCGGCCTCGACACAGTAGCCCGCGCTCAGCTGCAGCGCCCTGAAGGGGCCGACGGGGCTGTACACGTACCGGGCCTCCACCTGGTAGACGATGCCCACGGCCATGCCCTTGAGCTCATCGGACCAGCGGGGCGTCAGTTCCAGGTCTTCCTCCGTGCCGCCGCGGCTGACGGTGACATCCACCGGGGCGTCCCCTTCCTGCCAGCCGGCGATGGCCCTGCTCAGGGCCGTCTTCCCGTTTTCGTCAAGCCCCTCCGCCTTTTCCCCATTCACTTTGATGACGATATCGCCGCCGCGCATGCCCGCCTCCCAGGCAGGGCCGCCCTCGTTGACCTGGCTGATTACGGCCCGGCCGTAGGCCACATCGGTGGCCTCGCCCGTGAAGGCGAAATAGCCGAAGGCCACGATCAGGGCCAGAAGGAAGTTCATCCCCGGGCCCATGAACACGGTGACGATCCTTTTCCACACGGGGAAACGGGTCATGGCCCTTTCGTCGTCCTTTTCCTCCGCGTCGGGGTCGTCCTCGCCGTAAAAGGCGCAGTAGCCGCCCGCGGGGATCGCCCGCAATACGAAGTTCGTACCGGTCTTCGCGCTCTTTTTTTCCAGGATCCTGGGGCCGAAGCCGATGGCGAATTCCCTCACCGGGATGCCGGTCAGCCGGGCGCCCAGGAAGTGCCCGCCCTCATGGACGATGATCAGGATGCCCAGCAGCAGCAGGGCCAGGAGAACATACAGGATGGTCATATTCGCTCCTTATCTCAGCATTTCGGCAGCGGCGCGCCGCGCTTTTTCGTCCGCTTCATGGATGTCCGACGCGTCACGGACCGGGCAGGCGGGCACGCGCTCCATCGTTTCTCTCACCACAGGGTAGATCTGCCCGAAGGCGATCCGTTGCTCCAGGAAAGCGGCTACGGCGGTCTCGTTGGCCGCGTTCATCACCGTAGGCGCGGTCCCGCCCTCACTGATGGCCCGGCGGGCCAGCGCGATGGCGGGGAAGCGGTCGTTATCCGGCTCCTCGAAGGTCAACTGTCCCAGGGCGGTCAGGTCCAGGGGCGGGGTGAAGGTGGGGAGCCTTTCGGGATACGCCATGGCGAACAGGATCGGCAGTTTCATGTCCGGGATGCCCATCTGGGCGATCACGGCCCCGTCCTTGTAGCGCACGGCGGAGTGGACGATGCTCTGGGGATGGACCAGCACCCGGATCCTTTCCTGGGGGATATCGAACAGCCAGCGGGCCTCGATGATCTCCAGGCCCTTGTTGAACATGGTGGCGCTGTCCACGGTGATCTTGGCGCCCATGCTCCAGTTGGGATGGCCCAGGGCTTCCTCCACGGTCGCGGTGAGCATCTTTTCTTTCGGCCAGGTCCTGAAGGGCCCTCCGGAGGCTGTCAGGAGGATCTCATCCACGTCGTTCCCTTCCCGGCCCAGCATGGACTGGAAGATGGCACTGTGCTCGCTGTCCACGGGCAGGAGCCGGCCTCCGGCCAGGCCGCCGAACAGGCGCATCACGATCTCGCCGCCGGCCACCAGGCTCTCCTTGTTGGCCAGGAGCACTCTTTTGCCCGCCCGGCCCGCGGCGATCACCGCGTCCATCCCGGCGATGCCCACCACCGCGGCGAGCACCGTATCGCAGAGCGGATACTCCGCCGCGGCGATGAGGCCCCGGGGCCCGAAGGCCCAGTCGCAGATGTGTTTGACATCCTCGGGCAGAGGGACTTCGCCCCCGGTCAGCACCGCGAGCTTCGGGCGGTATTTTCTCACCAGGCGGAAAAGCTCATCGGCCTGGGAATGAGCCGTGAGCACGGTAGCCCTGAAACGGTCCGGATAATGATCGATCATGGAAAGGGCCTGCGTCCCGATGGAACCGGTGCAGCCCAGGACAGCTATCTCATGCATGCGGAGCCCCCGTTGTTTTACTGAGGGGATAAATCCCTATATACAGCATAGCAGGATTGCTTTTCAACGTCAATAGCGACCCTCCGGCAGCGCCGCCCCGCGGGGGCCCGGGGG
>CACZOZ010000297.1:0-2502 GCA_902782865.1 uncultured Eubacteriales bacterium | reverse complement strand
TCGCGGCGGCGGCAAGGGACGGCTGCGACGTGATCCTGCTCTATGACAGGGCCGGGGCGGAAAAGAGCGGGGACGTTAAACGCTCGGCGAAACTCAAAAAGGCCGGATTCAACGTGGATCAGGGGGCGTATTTTGCCGGCGCGCTTCTGCCCGACGGCACGGTGCTCCAGGCCTCCGACGGGGAAAAGGCGGCCCTTGAGGTCACGGCCGGCGTAAGGCGCTATACCCTCACGGCCGGGAAGGGCGGCGGCAGCGTGGACTTCGGCGCGATCGGTTACCGGTGGAAGGATCACGCGGTGACCCTCGTGATCTACCACCCGGAGACGGACTCGGTGCTGAACGTGAAAACGCTCGACTGAGACGGGCATGGAACGGGAATGAACCGGAAGGAGCGATGGATATGATCCAGGAACCGGTCTATATCAGCCGGTCGACCGTTGATGAGAACGGGACAAAGATCTACAAAAACTGCCGGATCGAGGATTCCTCGGTCGCGGACCATGTGGTGGTCGGGGAGTGCTCCGTGCTGCTGGGCGCCACGATGAAGGCGTATTCCCAGGTCAACCGGTTCTCCATGGTGCGCCATTCCGTGATCGGGGATTATTCCTACGCGGGCAAGAATTTCATGATGATATCCGCCGAGATCGGCCGGTTCTCCTCCATCTCGTGGAACGTGACCATCGGGGGCGCCGATCACGATTACTCCAAAGTGACCACGCATTCCTTTCTGTATCATCCCGCCTTTGACATGGTCGGGGAGGGCGCGCCCCTCTATGACCGCTTCGCGGACGACTGCGTCATCGGCAATGACGTGTGGATGGGCGCCGGCAGTGTGGTCAAGCGGGGCGTCACCGTGGGGGACGGGGCCGTGGTGGGCGCCAATGCCGTGGTCACCCATGACGTAGCGCCCTACACCGTCGTGGCGGGGGCGCCGGCGAGGATCATCCGGGCGCGGTTTGACGACAGGACGATCGAGCGGCTGCTCAGGATCCGGTGGTGGGACCTTGACCCCGCGCTGATCCGGGAGCATGTCGCGCTGTTCAATGAGAGCCCCACGGAGGCGGTGCTGGACCGGCTGGAGGAGATCAAGGCCGGTTTGACACGCCCGGAGAGATAAGGCTATAATGGGCCTGCGCCCCCAACTAAAAAGCGGGCGGCGCGAAGGATATAAATTCAGCCGGCGCTTTTTTAGGCGCGGGAGAGGAGCATAAAATGATCCCATTCAACAGGCCGCCCTGCCTGGGCATCGAGATGGACCACATCAAGGCCGCCGTGGAGTCCCACAAGATCTGCGGGGACGGCGCCTATACGAAAAAATGCAACGCCTGGTTCGAAGAGCACACCGGCACGAGGAAGGCGCTCCTGACCACGTCCTGCACCCACGCCCTGGAGATGGCGGCGCTTTTATGCAAAGTGGGTCCGGGGGATGAGGTGATCCTGCCCAGCTACACCTTCGTGTCCACGGCGGACGCTTTCGTGCTGCGGGGCGCCACGGCGGTGTTCGTGGATATCCGGCCGGACACCATGAACATCGATGAGACCCTGATCGAGGACGCGATCACGCCGCGCACCAAAGTGATCGCCCCGGTGCACTACGCGGGCGTGGGGTGCGAGATGGACACCATCATGGACATCGCGAAGCGGCACGGCCTCATGGTGGTGGAGGACGCGGCCCAGGGCGTCACCGCCTGGTATAAGGACAAGGCCCTGGGCACCTTCGGGGACTACGGGTGCTACTCCTTCCACGAGACCAAGAACTACTCCATGGGCGAGGGCGGCGCGATCCTCATCCGGGATGAAAAGAATATCGGGGACGCGGAGATCATCAGGGAGAAGGGCACCAACCGCAGCCGCTTCTTCCGCGGTGAGATCGACAAGTACACCTGGGTGGCGGCGGGTTCCAGCTATCTGCCCAGTGAATTGAACGCGGCGTACCTCTACGGCCAGCTGGAGAACGTGGACACGATCTTTTCTGACCGGATGAAGACCTGGAACCATTATTGGGAGGGCCTCAGGCCCCTGGCGGACAGCGGCAGGATCTCCCTGCCCGTGATCCCGAAGGAGTGCCGGCACAACGCCCACATGTTCTACATCAAGCTGCGGGACCAGGAGGACCGCAGCGACCTCATCCGGAAACTCAAGGCCCGGGACATCTTCACCACCTTCCACTACGTGCCCCTGCACAGCGCCCCCGCCGGGCTCAAGCTGGGCCGGTTCCACGGGGAGGATAAGTACACCACCAAAGAGAGCGAGCGCCTGCTGCGCCTGCCGCTCTTCTACGGCATCACCGAGGATGAGACCCAGCAGGTGATCGACGCAATCAAAGAGTGCATCGGATAAGCATAAAGAAAGACCCATATAAAAAGGACCGGTTTTCCGCCGGTCCTTTGTCTTTGGTTCGGGACCTGTCTGCTGTTATTCTTCCCTGAAGCTCTCCAGGATGGCGCCCGCCGCGTCCTTGCCGGCGCCCATGGCCAGGATCACCGTGGCGGCCCCGGTCAC
>CACZOZ010000296.1:0-4816 GCA_902782865.1 uncultured Eubacteriales bacterium | reverse complement strand
CCGGGGCGGCTTCATTGCGCCTTTGGCGCCCGGGGCGCGCGCCTGAGGCGTCTGATCCCGTGACAGATGGAGACGACGGAAACGCACAAGGCCGCAGCCGGGATGACCGCGCTCGAGGCGGCGGACAGGGGCAGCAGCTTCATGCCGTCACCTTTTGAACTGACCATGATCAGAGTGTTCTGCAGCGTGAGGATCGAGACCAGGGCGTCGATGAAATTGATGGTCCTCAGCAGCCTGACGAGGCTGTTCCCGACCTTGCTGCTCCGTCTGAGATGGACGGACGCCATCGTGACCTTGTATGTCGTATAGGCGGCCATGACGATCGCGGGGATCAGCGTCATATCCACCGGCTTCTGCTGGGTGACCATCATGGTGATCGGCCCGATCATGCTGATGTTCAGGATCAGCAGCAGCACCGACGCCGCCAGATGCGTCCTGTCCCTGGCTTTTTCATTCCCGCCGCGGGCGAATATCTTTTTTTCCGCCGCGATGACGGTCCCGCGAAGCACCGCCAGCAGGAGATAGTACAGGCAGATCGCTGCGTACCAGACGGAGCCGTGATATATACCGAGAAAACCGTTGTATAACGCGAAAAGCACGGTCACAAGGAGCGAAGCGAAGGCGGTCACCACCGTTTTGAAAGCGTAATCGCTCTTTCATCTTTCAAGCCATCGTTCCCTGATGATCATGCCCCTTCCTCCGCTCTCCTGCCGCTCCTTTTCTTCAGCACGGCGGCCGCGCCGAGGATGACGGCGCATCCCAGGGCGCTCAGGACGATGAGGGCGATCCAGGCGCTTTGGCCCAGGGGGAGGAGCAGGTCAAAGTGCCTGCCGGCGAAATGCACCGCGGCGACGAAGGCCGCCGCCAGGCCGATCAGAAGGGCCAGCCGGCTCCGGGTCAGGGGCAGGCAGGTGCGCGCCAGCACCATGTATCCGATGCACCAGGCGATGAGCGTGGCCAGCGTGGAGCACACTTCCCTCTCCCAGCCGAAACGGGTGAGGGCCATCGCCAGGGACGCGCACAGCGCCACCGCGATGCCTCCCGGCAGGGCCCGGTAAAGCACGGTCTTGAGGAAGCTCCCCCGGATGCGCTCTTTGCAGGGTTCCAGGGCCAGGAAGAAGCCCGGCACACCGATGGTCAGCGAGGAGATCAAAGTGAGCTGGATGGGATGGAAGGGGTACCCGCCCGGCAGCAGCAGGGTGAGGATGCTCAAAAGGAAAGAGAAGATGGTCTTGGTCAGGAACAGGCTGGCGGTCCGGGTGATGTTGTTGATCACGCGCCGCCCTTCCAGCACGATGGAGGGCATCACGGAAAAATCGGAGTTCAGCAGCGTCAGCTGCGCGGCGTGGCGCGCGGCGTCGGCGCCTCCGGCCATGGCGATGGAGCAGTCCGCCGCTTTGAGGGCGGGGATGTCGTTGACACCGTCGCCGGTCATAGCCACGTTGCGGCCCCGCTTTTTGAGCGCGAGCACCAGCTCCTTTTTCTGCTCCGGGGAGACCCGGCCGAACACGGTGTACTTTTCGCAGGCGTCATCGATGGCTTCCGGCGTGGTCAGCGTCCGCGCGTCCACGGCTTTCTCCCAGCCTTCCAGGCCCGCCTGACGGGCGATCATGGACACTGTCCGGGGATCGTCGCCGGAGATCACCTTGAGCTCCACGCCCTGTTCCCGGAAATAGCGGAGCGTCTCCTCGGCGCCGGGACGGATCTGATCCGTCAGGGCGATGAGGGTAATGATCGCGGTGACGGGGGGCTGCTCCTCCGCGGCGAGGGGGCCGCGGCCCTCCGCCAGCACCAGCACCCGCTTCCCCTGGCTGGTCAGCTCCCCGATCCGTTCCCGGAGCGCCGGGGGGCACTTGTCTTCCAATACATATTCCGGGGCGCCGAGGGTCAGCACGGTGCCGTCCTTAAAGGCCGCGGAGGAACGCTTGCGCTTTGAGGAGAAGGGGACCACGGTGACGGGCTTTTCCGTCCCGGGAGCGGCCTGCTTTCTCAGGGCGTTCAATGTGGGGCTCTTCTCGTCGAAGGCGCCCAGGAAGCGGCTCAGGGCGCGCATGGCTTCATCCCCGGGCCGCTCCATGCCCTCGATGAGGAAAACATCCATGTCGCCCGAGGTGATGGTGCCGGTCTTGTCAAGGCACAGGACGTCCGCCCGGGCGAGGGTCTCGATCCCGGCCAGCTCCTGCACCAGGGTCTTTTTCCTTCCCAGCTTCACGACGCCCACGGCCATGGCCACGCTGGTCAAAAGGATCAGGCCCTCCGGGATCATGCCGATCATCGCGGCGACGGACTGGGGCACCGCGGTCTTCGCCAGCTCCGCAAAGGGCACGGGGGAGGAAGAAAACCACTGATTGAGGATGACCTGCTTGAGGAAGAGCAGGATGCCCAGGGGCACCAGCACCATGGTGTCCATTTTGATCAGCCGGTCCAGATCCTCCATGAGTTTTGAGCCGGGGCGGGCGGTCTTCCGGGCTTCCTTCGTGAGCCGGCCCAGATAGCTGTCATTGGCCACATAGACCATTTGGGCGGTGAGTTTTCCCTCGGTGATATAGCTGCCGGAGTACAGCCAGCTGTTTTCCTGCTTGGGCACCGGGTCGCTCTCGCCGGTCAGCAGGGATTCCATGGCGGAACCGGCCCCGCCGACCACCACGGCGTCGGCCACCACCTGGTCCCCGGCGCGGAGGATGGTGAGGTCATCCCGGACGGCCTGCTCCGGCCGGAGCTCCATTTCCCGTCCGGAACGCAGCACGCGCACATGGGGGGCGCTGAGCAGCTGCAGCTTCCTGATGGTCTTCTGGGCCCTGTATTCCTGAAAAGTGCCGATCAGGATGTTGAAGATCACCACGATGATGAACAGCATGTTCCGGTAGCTGCCCACCAGGAACAGGCACACGGCCAGGCCGAAGTTCAGAAAATTGAACAGCGTGAACACATTGTCGAACAGGATCTGTTTGAGGCTCTTGCCCTGATCCTGATCCATGGCGTTGTCAAGGCCATCGTGCGCTCTTTCTTCCGCCTGTTCGTCCGTGAGCCCCTTGGGGCCTGTATACTGAAATCCTTCCGGCAGCTTGTCCGGCAGGGAGAGTTTCGTTTCCATGATGGGTCCTCCGTCCGATGATCCGCTTTTCAGGCTCCTGCCTGAACGTGTGTCCGGCTTCTTTTCCGGACCGGCCGGACAGATTATACCATATTATCCGGCGGGACTATACCGGTCCTTAAGAAAAACAGTGTAAAATATCGGGAAAGCTCATCTGGACTGCCCGGGAAGATCCATGATAGAATAGGATCATCTCAGATAAAAAAGATACATGTTCGGTAAAACACGCCGGAGAACGGGGGAGGAAACATGAAACGGTTCGGGATCATGCGTCGGATCTTCAGCCGCGCGCGGGCCGCTGGGGAACAGGCGGTCCCCAAAGCATTGGCACGGCTGCGGGGAGCCGCCGAGGCGGACTGGGCAGGCGGGGATCTGGTGCTCGTGAGGGATCCCGGGGCCGACGGGGAGCTGATCTCCATGGCCGACGGGCGCACTGTTCTTAAGAATGTGGACCGCGTCGAGCCGTACGGGGACAAGGTGTTCGCGGTGACGGCCGACCGCCGCTGGTATCTGGCCGGCCCCGGCGGCGAAACAGTGGAGATCCCCTGCGCGGACTGTGATCGGATCTTATCCGCGGAGCATGGGATCATCGTGTATCAAACCACATCAGGTTCCGTCGGCGTCTGGGATCTGTCCCGGGGAAAGATCCTGGATCTGAGGGATACCCGGGATGTTGACGCGGAATATGATCCGGTCTCGGGCAGGGTCTGGATCTTCTATGATCAAAGGGGGTTTTACCGTGACGACGGGACGCGGATGCTGCCGGATGCTGCGAATATCTGTCTGAACGCGGATTTCATGTACATTTCAGACGGCCGGGTGGCGGTCCAACGCGGCGGCGCGGCCGAAGTCTTCGATCTCAGGGAGGAGAAGATCACGGCCTCTTATCCGGGCTATATCTGGCGGCTTGATGACGGTCAGTGTCAGATATTCGATGACCATACCGCCCTGCTGGATCAGCGCGCTTATGGTGGATCCCCATCCATCGTGGGGGATCTGTACGGCAATATCCTGTTTCGGGCGGAGAACGGTATGATCTGTGAACGTTTTGCCGGCGATCCGGGATATTATTGGCGTGAATTCCCGGAAGAGCCTGATGAGGGGACATGGTATTTCTTCGAGGTCTCCTCGGGGGACGAATGGAAATACTGGCGCACTGACAGGGCTGAATACCGCTATACCGACAATTACAGGAACCTTCGGACAGGGGAACATGTGTCGATCCCGAGGGCCGCGGGCGTTATTGATCCCCGGGCATCTCAGCCGTTAAGCGCGGACGCTCTGCCCGGGGATGACGCCCGGGCCGCGCTTTATCCGCCTCATCGGGAAAGCGTGATCGTCTGGCCTGAAAAAGGGCATCCCCTTTGCGCCGTTTACACCCCGGAGGGAGAACTGCTCGGCCACCGGGAATGGTCTGACATCGACAACTTACTGATTCGCTATGACGCAAGCATCTTCGGGCGCTGGCATACCATCGATCTTCAGGGATGGTGCGCCGTGATGGACTTCAGCGGCAAATGGGGGATCGTCGCGACGGACCATCATATGATCCTTCCCCTGGAATTTGATGGTGTGGACGCGGACGGGAGGGCTTGGCATACGACCCGTCATCCCGCGGTCATCAACTGGCGGGAGGGCCTGGGCTTTATCGCGCGGCGGGACGGTCAATGGTACATTTTCGACACGGATGGCCGCCTGATCTATTGAATCGGCGGATCGCTT
>CACZOZ010000295.1:0-3875 GCA_902782865.1 uncultured Eubacteriales bacterium | reverse complement strand
CTTCACGTTCTCAGCATCCCAGTAGTAGGGGTTCTTCACGTAGACCATGGACTGGTTGTGCTCCCAGGATTCCAGCACATAAGCACCGCTGGAAACGAAGCCGGCTTCCAGAGCCCAGGCACCGGGGTTGTCGGGAGTGGCGGAAGCTTCGACACAGGCCTGCTGCACCGGGAAGAAGGTGGGGAACGCGGCCAGGTCCAGCATGTAGGCGCAGGGCGCCTTCAGGGTCACGGTGAAGGTCTTGCCGTCTTCGGAAGCCACAGCCTGCAGATCGTCGGGATAGCCGGCGATGCCGTCGAACATGTAGCTGTAGTCAGCGGCGGTCTCGGGAGCGGCAGCGCGCTTCCAGGAGTACTCGAAGTCCTTCGCGGTCAGGGCGGTGCCGTCGGACCACTTCAGGCCTTCACGGATGGCGAAGGTGTAGGTCAGGCCGTCTTCGCTGACTTCGTAGCCGGTGGCGAAGTTCGGGGACACATTGCCCTCGGCGTCATAGGTGTACAGGCCGCCGAAGCTGTTGGCCGCCAGGCAGGCACCGTCAACGGAGCTGTTCAGGGCGGGGTCGAGCTTGTCCGGCTCGGAGGCGAGCTGGAGGCGGATGGTGGTCTTGTCACCGAAATCGGAGTACATGAAGAACTTGGTGCCGTAGGGGTTGGAGTAGAAGCCGGTCAGTTCGGGCTTGGCCATGTACACATCATTGTAGTAATAGATGGGCACGATGGCGCCGGTGTCCATCAGGATGTCCTCAGCCTGATGCATCAGCTTGGCGCGCTCCGCGAAGTCGGTGGTCGACTTGATGGTAGCGATCAGCGCGTCATACTCGGTCCAGTCCGGTTCGCTGCCTGCATCCGCGAACGCGGAAGCGATGCCCATGACCATCATGGCGGCCAGCAGCAGTGCGAGCAGTTTCTTCATAGGATCTTTTCCTCCTTAAGATTTTTATATCGTCCGTCCTTCCTGAAGGAAAGCGGGTGATATCAGCGGTTGTGGCAGGCCACGAAGCGGCCGGGCTCCAGCTCCCTGAGCTCGGGACGGCTCTCCTCGCAGGCCTTCGTGGCGTAACGGCAGCGGGTGCGGAACGGGCAGCCCTTGGGCATATGAAGGGGCGAGGGCACGTCCCCTTCCAGGATGATGCGGTGCTTGTGGCGCGCCGCCTCCGGGTCCGGCATGGGGATCGCGGAGATCAGGGACTCGGTATAGGGGTGGATCGGCTTGCCGATGATGTCCGCCGCGGAGCCCACCTCCACGATGCGGCCCAGGTACATCACGGCGATCCTGCGGCTCATGTGCTGCACCACCAGAAGATCGTGGGCGATGAACAGGTACGCGATGCCCAGCTTTTCCTGGAGCTCCTCGAAGGTGTTGATGATCTGGGCCTGGATGGAAACATCCAGAGCGGAGACCGGCTCGTCACACACGATGAAGCGGGGCTTTACCGCCAGGGCCCGGGCGATGCCGATGCGCTGGCGCTGACCGCCGGAGAATTCATGGGCGTAGCGGTTGGCGTGATCGCTGTTGAGCCCCACCAGGTTCAGAAGCTCGGCGATCCTGTCGGCCCGCTCCTTTTTGGAGCTGTACAGGTGATGGATGTCCAGAGGCTCGCCGATGATGTCCGACACGGTCATGCGGGGATTGAGGGAAGAATAGGGATCCTGGAACACGATCTGCATATCCTTGCGGAAATTCGCGATATTCTTCTCGGTGACCTGCTTCCCGTCGAACCAGACCTCACCGGCCGTGGGCTTGTACAGGTACAAAAGCGTCCTGCCCACGGTGGTCTTGCCGCAGCCGGACTCGCCCACCAGGCCCAGGGTCTCACCCTCATCGATGGTGAAGGACACGTCATCCACAGCCTTGAGCTGGAGCTTGTTGAGGATGCCGGACTTGACGGTGAAATATTCCTTCAGGTGGCGCACATCCACCAGATGCTTCTGTTCGCTCACGCCTTTTCACCGCCCTTTGCTTCTTCCATCATGCGCTTGACATTGTTCCAGCACGCCGCGATGTGGAAATCGTTGACGCGGACCTCCTCGGGCTGCTGTGTCAGGCACACCTTCATGGCGTGATCGCACCGGGCCGCGAAGGCGCAGCCCCTGGGCAGGTTCAGCAGATCCACGGGAGCGCCCTGGATGGGGACCAGCTTCTCGTGTTTTTCGGAGATGCGCGGGATGGAACGGATCAGGCCCTTGGTGTATTCGTGCCTCGGGTTGTAGAAGATCTCATCCGCCGTGCCCCGCTCGCAGACCTTGCCGCCGTACATCACGATGATCTCATCGCACATATCGGCGATGACGCCCAGGTCATGGGTGATCATGATGATGGCCATGCCCATTTTCTTCTGCAGGGACTGCATCAGCTCCAGGATCTGGGCCTGGATGGTCACGTCCAGAGCGGTGGTGGGCTCGTCGGCGATCAGGATATCCGGTTCGCAGGCCAGGGCCATGGCGATCATCACCCTCTGCCGCATGCCGCCGGACAGCTCATAGGGGTACTGCTTGAGCCGCTTCTCCGGTTCATTGACGCCCACCAGCTGGAGCATCTCCAGCGCCCGGGCCTGCACCTGCTCGCGGGTCCTGTCCGTGTGGATCCTGATGGCCTCGCGCAGCTGGCTGCCGATGGAAAATGTGGGGTTCAGGCATGTCATCGGATCCTGGAAGATGATGGAGATCCGGCTGCCGCGGAAGTTCTGCATCTCCTGTTCGGAGTACTTGAGGATGTTCTGCCCCTTGAAGAGCACCTCGCCCTCGGTGACGCGGCCGGTGTCCGTCAGGATGCGCATGACCGAATAGGCCGACACGCTCTTGCCGCTGCCGCTCTCGCCCACGATGCCCAGCACCTTGCCGGCATCCAGGTTGTAGGAGATACCGTTGACGGCCCGGACCTCGCCGGCGTCGGTATAGAAGGAGGTGTGCAGGTTCTTGACCTGCAGGATCGGCATTTCGCTCATATCGTCACCTCCTCAGTTTCGGGTCGAACGCATCGCGCAGGCCGTCGCCGAGCAGGTTCAGACTCAGCACGATCAGACAGATCACGATCGCCGGGAAGACCAGCTTATACGGATAGCTCTGCAGGCCCGCGCGTGCGGCGTTTGCCAGCGAGCCCAGCGAGGGCATGGGCGCCTGCACGCCGATGCCGACGAAGCTCAAAAAGCTTTCCGTGAAGATGGCGGAGGGGATCTGAAGCGCCGTGGAGATAATGATGACCGACAGGCAGTTGGGAATGATGTGCTGGCGGATGATGCGTCCGGGCTTCGCGCCGATGGAGCGCGCGGCCAGGATATACTCATTTTCCTTGATCGAGAGGATCTGTCCGCGGATCAGGCGGGCCATACCGACCCAGTAAAGCAGGCCGAAAACGATGAACAGGCTGACCATGTTAGTGCCCAGACGGGCCAGAAGGCTGCCGGACGGGAATTGCAGCCGCTCGTTGAGCACAACGGACAGCAGAATGATCATCAGCATATCCGGCAGCGAGTAAATGATATCGACGATGCGCATCATGATCAGGTCCACCCGCCCGCCTAAGTAGCCTGAGATGCTGCCGTACAGCATCCCGATGATCAAAACAATGATCGAGGCAAAAAAGCCGATAAACAGCGAAATACGCGTGGCGTAGACGACGCGGATGAAATAGTCGCGGCACTGCTCATCGGTGCCAAAGATATGTGGGAAGCGCTCGCCGCCCTTTTCGATGTACTGCTGTTCCATCTGGCTATAGGTAAAGGGGGCGAGGTTCTTGGCGCCCTTATCGCGCTTGCCGTTGACAGAGAGGATCTCCTCATAGCGGTAAGTGACGATCATGGGGGCCACGACGATGGTCAGAAGGATGCAGATGAGCACAACGAGGCTGGCCACGGCCAACGGGTTTTTGAAGAGCTT
>CACZOZ010000294.1:0-9703 GCA_902782865.1 uncultured Eubacteriales bacterium | reverse complement strand
GGGGTTATTGCACATGGAGATCATCCAGGAGCGCCTGGAGCGGGAGTTCGACCTGGACCTGATCACCACCGCGCCCTCGGTCATCTACCATATCGAGAAGACCAACGGCGAAAAGATGACCCTGGACAACCCCTCCAACTACCCCAGCGTCACCGAGATCGCTTCCATCAGCGAGCCCTTCGTGCGGGCGACGATCTACACGCCCCAGGACTACGTGGGCACTCTGATGGACCTGAGCAAGTCCAAGCGGGGCGAGTTCGTGGACATGCAGTACGAGGGCAAGCGGGTGCGCCTCATCTTCGACATGCCCCTCAACGAGATCATTTTCGACTTTTTCGATCAGCTCAAGTCCCGGTCCAGGGGCTACGCTTCCTACGATTACGAGCTGACGGGCTACCGGGAGAGCGACCTGGTCAAACTGGATTTCCTGCTCAACGGCGAGATCTGCGACGCCTTCACCATGATCGTCTTCAGGGACAACGCCTACGCCCGCGGCCGGGCTATCTGCGAGAAGCTCAAGGACGTGATCCCGCGCCAGCAGTTCGAGATCCCGGTCCAGGCGGCCATCGGCGGCAAGATCATCGCCCGGGAGACGGTCAAGGCCGTGCGCAAGGACGTGCTGGCCAAGTGCTACGGCGGCGACATCAGCCGCAAGAAGAAACTGCTGGAGAAGCAGAAGGAAGGCAAAAAGCGCATGCGCCAGTTCGGCACGGTGGAACTGCCGGGCGAGGCCTTCATGGCCGTGCTGCGCATGAGCGACGACTGACGGGACCTGAAATGAAAACACCGGAAGGGAGTGAACGAAACTGAACGCGGTGGATATCGGCATTCTCATCATCCTCGGCCTGAGCGTGGTCTACGGGGTCTATCACGGCTTCCTGCACACGCTCCTGTCGGTGGTCTCGGTGCTGGCGGCGGTGTTCCTGGCGGTCACCTTCGGGCCGGTGCTTTCCGACGCCCTGCAGAGCAATCAGGGCCTGGTGAACAACATGGTCACCTTCACCGACGCGGTGACGCGGGTGGGGGACGTCACCCTGGCCCAGACCCCCGCCGCGGGGCTCACCGACGCCCAGGCGGAGGAGGTCATCTCCAGCGTGAAGCTGCCGGATGTGCTCTCGGGCATCCTCCGCTCCAGCCTGAAGAACGCCGACCAGCCCGGCTCGGCCACGGTGAACGATTACGTGTCCAAGACCGTGGTCAACGCCGCCGTGCGGGTGCTGTGCTGCGTGGCGGTATTCGCGGTGAGCGCTCTTGGCTTAAGCCTTCTGACAGGCCTCATCGCCGGCGTGGCCAAGTTCCCCCTGCTCAAAACGGCGGATTTCCTGGCCGGCGGCCTGTTCGGCCTGGCCCGGGGAGCGGTCATCGTCTATGTGATCTTCCTGCTGCTGCCCATCGTGTCCACAGTGCTGCCCCAGGGCGTCACCCAGGCTTATCTGGAAGGGAGCCGCCTGGCGGGGCTCTTTTCCAGTGACGGGTTCTTCATCAAAGTGATCCAGGGAAGGTTTTAGGCCTTCACGTGAAAAGGAGTTGGTAAACGGATGGAAGCAAGGAATTACACATGCCCCTGCTGCGGGTCGACCCTGACCTGGTCCGGCAGTTCGGAGGAGATGGCCTGTTCCTCCTGCGGGAACACTTTCCCCGTCTCCGCGCTGGAAGAGGTCACCGAGAACGACCGCTACATGAATCAGACGAGCCGGGACTTCAAGTGGGAAGTGCCTGCCGCGTCCGATGCCGGGGAGGGGCTCAGGGCCTTCCGCTGCTCCGGCTGCGGCGGTGAGATCGTGGTCAGTGATACGGGCGCGGCCGCCCAGTGCCCCTACTGCGGCAGCCCCTCGGTGATGCCCGAGGTGCTCTCCGGGGATTTCAGGCCCAACAAGATCATCCCCTTCGCGAAGACCGAGGAGGACGCCAAAGCCGCTTACGCGCGCATGTGCAAAGGCAAGCGCCTTCTGCCCGCGGGCTACGGGTCCGCCGAGCAGCGCAATAAGATCCGCGGGATCTACGTGCCCTTCTGGCTGTTCGACTGCGTCACCGACGCGGATATCACTTACCGGGCCACCCGGGTGAGGACCCACCGCCACGGCAATTACGAGATCACCGATACGGCCCATTACCATGTGTCCCGCGGCGGCACCATGGCCTTCGACGACGTGCCCGTGAACTCCTCCACCAAGCTGGACGACGCCCTGATGGAGGCGGTGGAGCCCTTTGACTACAAGGGCGCGGTGGCCTTCAACATGGCCTACCTGAGCGGCTATGAGGCCGAGCGGTACAACCAGGAGGTGAGCCAGTGCGCGCCCCGGGCCAAGGACAGGATCAATCAGTCCGTCCGCCAGGCCTGCGACGCCACGGTCATGGGCTACACCACCTATTCGCCCACGGCCACCCGGATCGACGTGGTGCGCAGCAAGGCCGAAAACGTGATGATGCCGGTGTATCTACTCAATAACCAGCACAAGGGCAAGACCTACACCTTCGCCATGAACGGCCAGACCGGCCAGATCAAAGGCGATCTGCCCGTGGACACAGGCAAGGCCGTGGTCACGTGGCTGATATGGTTCCTCGTCGTCACCGGGATCGCCATGGCGGTGATCTACGCTCTTCTGGTATCGGGGGTGATAGGATGAAAAGGCTCCTTATCCTTCTGACCGCGCTGGTCCTTCTGCTCCTGTCCGGCGCCCAGGCTCAGATATCGGCTGTCGAGGACATCGCGAAGGTGCTGTCCTCGTCCCAGGAAAAAACGCTGTCCGACGGTGTGGACGCGATCCTGGAGGAGTACAACTTCCAGGTGATGTTCTACCTGACGGACCGGGAGATGACCGAGAGCAAACTGCGGGTGGCGGCCGCGGACGCTTTCGAGGCCGCGGGCTTCGGGCCCAACGGCGCGATCTTCGCCGTGTCCACCACTTCCAGGAAGTACTACTACGTGACCGCCGGTACGGGCAAGAAGATCTTTGGCGATTACGAGTTCGACGAAATGGATGAGCAGGTGCTGCCCTATCTGAGAAAAAACAGCTGGTCCGGCGCCGCGGAGGCGTTCCTCAGGGCCTGCCGGGACGTGCTGGATGAAAGCAATCTGGCCGGGATGAACGGCTCTCCCGCCGCGCGCAGAGCGGTGATCCTGGGCAAGCTGCCCATCGCCGCCGTGATCGGGGCGGCGGCGGCGTCCATCGCCCTGTTCGTGATGATCGCGGGCATGAAGACCGGGCACGGCCGGGGAACGGCCAACGAGTACGTGGTGGATACGGAACTGACCCGGCGCTCGGACGTGTACCTGTACACCACCCAGACCCGCCGCAGGATCGAGACCAGCAGCAGCTCTTCCGGCCACAGCGGCGGGGGCGGGGGAGGGAGTTTCTCTTCCTCCAGCGGCACATCCTACGGCGGCCGGGGCGGATCGTTCTGATATGGGAGCGGCCCCGCGCCGGGAGCGCTTGACAAAGCGGTCCCGTGATTTTACAATGTGTTTCAAAGTGTGATCGGAGGCATATCCATGGGGAAATTCTATCTTCTGCGGGGGAAGGCCGCGGCGGGGGTGCTCACGGGCCTGTTCGGCCTGACGGCGGCTCTGTGCTTTGACCCGATCCTCATGCCCATGGCGGTGGTGCCTCTGTACTTCGCCGCGCCGGTCTTCCTGGCCTTCGCCGCGGTGTACGCGGGGCTCCTGCCCGGGGCGGCGTGCCTCATCCTGGCCTGCCTGGGCTGGTGGAGAATGCTCGGCCCCGCGGGAGCCGCCTGCGCGCTCCTTTATTACGTGCCGGTGCTGACGGTGTTCTTTTTCCTCACGGTAAAGCGCCCGTCGGGCCGTCTTCTCCCCGCGGCCGTCCTGTCATCCGCCGCCGCCCTGAGCCAGCTCATTCTGTACCTGATCGTGCAGGGACAGTTCGGCGGGCAGGCTTTCCAGGCCTTTGCCGATGCCGTGGCGGACGGCATCCGGGGCAGCGAGGCCGGGGACACCTTCCTGTATCTTCTGAACATGAGCGGGCTGCTGGACCTGAGCATCACCGTGGAGAAAGCCGTGACCAATGTTGACGGCCGGTACGTGCTCAGCGAGGCGGTCCGGGAGAACCTTTTGGGCAATCTCAGGCTGTATCTGGAGACCTATCTGAAAGTGCTGGTGCCCTCCCTGGTGGTGGGCAACGGTATTTATCAGGGCGCTCTCATCAGCGCCTTCCCCCTGGGCTGGGGGCGGAGGCTCTCTCCCCGGCTGCAGGCGGAAAAGCCCCTGCCGGAGAGCATCATGCCTCCTTTCAGGGACTGGTTCCTGCCCCGGGGCCACGGGGTGCCCTTTGCCCTGATGGGGGCGGCGGGCTTCATCTGCCTGAGGATCGGGAACCCCGCCCTGGAGGAACTGGGCGTCATCCTTTTCCAGGTGTTCACCACGGTGTACACCATCCAGGCCCTGGCGGTGGTCAATCACCGGCAGTGGCTCAAGGGGCGGCACACCTGGTGGCGGGTGCTGCTGCCGGCGCTGCTGATGTGGTTTTTGTCCAATCTGATCTGGATACTGGGCCTGATCGATCAGGCTGTGGACTTCAGGAAACTCAGAGGGCCGGCGGATCCGGCCGTGAACAGTGACAAGGAGGGATGATCATGAAAGTGATCCTGCTGGAGGACGTCAAGGGCGTCGGCAAGAGGGACGAGGTCGTGAACGTGTCGGACGGCTACGCGCGCAATTTCCTGTTCCCGCGCAAGTGGGCCATGGAAGCCACCCCCGGCGCCACCAAGGAAGTGGAGCGCAAGCGTGCGGCTCAGCGCCAGCGCGAGATGGAGCGCCGCCAGGAGGCGGACAAGAAGGCCGGCGCCCTGCGGGGCAAGGTGCTCACCATGCGCACCCGCTGCGGTTCTCAGGGAAGGCTTTACGGCAGCGTGACCTCCGCCGAGGTGGCCGTCGCCCTGAAGGAGCAGTACGGCCTTGAGGTGGACAAGCGCAAGATCGAGCTGACCGAAACGGTGCGCACCGTGGGGGACAGCACCATCATCGTGAAGCTCTATCCCGAGATCCAGGCCAAAATGACCCTGCGGGTCGTACCGGAAGGGGAATGAGATGAGCGAAGTGGAAGCGGCCCCGCAGCTGCCGCATGACCTGACGGCCGAACAGTCGGTGCTGGGGGCGCTGCTTTATGACGCGAATACGCTGAACCTGGCGGTGGAGAGCCTCCGGCCGGGGGATTTTTACCTGCCCGCGCACCGGGAGATCTTCGCCGCGGCCCTCAAGCTGAACGCCGACGGCATGGCGGTGGATCTGGTGACCGTGGAGGCGGAGCTCAGGCGCAAGGGCAGCCTGGCCATGGTGGGCGGCGCGGATTATCTGGTGGACCTGACGGGCATCGCGCCCACCACGGTCAACAGCCGGTACTATATCCGCATCGTCCGGGAAAAATCCACCCTGCGCCAGCTGATCGACGCCAGCGCCCGGATCCGGCAGGACGCCATGAGCCAGCAGGACGACGTGCAGGTGATACTGAACCGCGCGGAGAAGGAGATCTTCGATATCTCCATGAGCCGCGGCGGGACGGATACCCTCAGGCACATCGGCGAGGCGATGATGGTGGCCTTCCGCCGGGTGGAGGAGCTGGAGCGCAACAAGGGCGGCATCACCGGCGTGCCCACGGGCTTCGTGGATCTGGACAAGCTGCTCACCGGCCTGCACGGCGGCGAGCTGGTGCTCATCGGCGCCCGTCCCAGCATGGGCAAGACCAGTTTCGCCATGAATATCTGCACCTACGCCGCTCTCAAAAAGAAAAAGATCGCCGTCTTCTCCCTGGAGATGCCCCGGGAGCAGATCGCGCTCAGGATGCTGTGCGGGGACGCCCGGGTCAACATGCAGTCCGTCCGCCAGGGCACCATGAAGGATGACGACTGGACGCGCCTGGCCCGCTCCCTGGGGCCCCTGTCCGCCACGGAGGTCTATATCGACGACACGGCGGGCATCACCCCGTCCCAGCTTCGGTCCCGCTGCCGCAGGATGATGATGGAGCACGGCCTGGACATGATCGTCATCGACTATCTGCAGCTGATGGTGTCGGACTCCCGGAACGAGAACCGCCAGCAGGAGGTCTCGGAGATCTCCCGTTCCCTCAAGGGCATCGCCCAGGAGCTGCGGGTGCCCCTGGTGGCCTGCGCTCAGCTGAGCCGCGCCAATACCCAGCGGTCGGTCAAGCGGCCCGTTCTGAGCGACCTGAGGGATTCCGGCTCGATCGAGCAGGACGCGGACGTGGTCATGTTCCTGCACCGGGAAAGCTATTACAACGATACCGGGGACAACAAGAACGTGGCCGAGGTGATCGTGGCCAAACAGCGCAACGGCCCCCTGGGCACGGTGCAGCTGGCCTGGCTGGGCGAGTACACCCTCTTTGACAACCTGAGCGCCTTGTAAGGCACTGAAACGATAAGGAGAATTTGAAAAATGCAGATCGCGCAGCTGAAGAAGGACGACCGTTTCGAGGGATTCGTCCTGGTGCGCACCGCCGAGCAGCGCACTTCCAACGCCAACGGCAGCAAGTACCTGGACATGACGCTGACGGACGCCAGCGGGGAGATCAACGCCAAGATGTGGGACGGGAACACTCTGCCCCCGCCCTCGGGCTCCGTCATCAAGGTGCGTTCCACCATCCAGGAGTACAACGGCCGCCTGCAGATGCGCGTGGAGCGGATGCGCGCCGCCGCGAAGAACGACGCGGTGGACTATTCCGCCCTGACGAAAGTGGCGCCGGAACCGGCGGAAAAGATGTACGGCGAGATCATGGACACCGTGGCCGACATGACCTGGGAGCCCCTCAGGAAGCTGATGGAAAAGCTGCTGGGCCTGACGAAAGAAAAGCTGATGTACTATCCCGCCGCCCAGCGGCTCCACCACGCGGAGCGCTCGGGGCTGCTGCACCACACGGTGTCGATGCTCCGGGCGGCCAAAGCGCTGCTGCCGCTGTATCCCTTCCTCAACGCCGATCTGCTGTGCGCCGGCGTGATCGCCCATGACCTGAGCAAGACCACCGAGATGCAGGCCGACGAGATGGGCATCGTGCCGGATTACACGGTCAGCGGCCTGCTCCTGGGCCACCTGATCGAAGGCACCCACCTGGTCAACGAGGCGGCGAGGGCCGCGGGCGTGGAGGGGGAGGAGTGCGTGCTGCTGCTCAACCACATGCTCATCAGCCATCACGGGCAGCCGGAGTTCGGCTCGCCCAAGGCGCCCATGTTCCCGGAGGCCGAGGCCCTGCACATGATCGATGATCTGGACGCCAAAATGAACCAGATGGAGGACGTGATGTCAAGGACCCCTGCCGGCGTGTTTTCCGACCGGATCTGGGCCTTTGACCGGCGGCTCTATCATCCCCGGTATCCCGGCACGGAAGAGCTTCCCTTCGAGGATGCGGACGATATCCTCAAAAAGGGCGGCTACGACGGGCTCCTGTAAATAAAGAAGGTGCATGGTATGGAATGGTTATTGGATACGGCGGACCCGGAAAAGATCTCGGAGGGCATCAGATACTATCCCGTTTCGGGAGTGACCACCAACCCCACCATCCTCAAAAGGGCCGCTCCGGCGGACTATTTCGCCCATCTGAAGGCCCTTCGGGCGCTGTGCGTGGGCAAGACGCTCCACGTGCAGCTGGGCTCTCAGGACGCGGAGGGCATGCTCCGGGAGGCGCAGACGCTCCATGAGCTCCTGGGAAGGGACGTGTATCTGAAGGTACCCGTCACCCGGGAGGGCGTCAGGGCCATCGGGGCGCTCAAGGCCCGGGGCGCGCTGGTGACTGCCACGGCCATCTATGACCCGCTCCAGGGCATGCTGGCCATGGCCGCGGGCGCGGATTATCTGGCGCCCTACTGCAACCGCATGGAGCAGTACGGCATCCGCTTTCAGGACGCGGTCGCGCGCATGCGCCAGGTCATCGACCGGGACGGTTACAAAGCCAGGATCGTGGCGGCCAGTTTCAAAAACCTGGGGCAGGTCCGGGACGCGTTCTCTTCGGGCGCGCACGCGGCCACGCTGCCTCCGGATCTGATGGACAGTGTTTTCACGCTTCCCCTGATCACGGACTCTGTGAACGGCTTCACCCGGGACTTTCAGGAGATCGCCGGGGACAGCTTCGGACCGATCAAGTAAGGAGATGCTCATGATGAAAAAGACCCTTTCCCTGATCCTGGCCCTTTTCGTCCTCTGCTCCGCTGCCTGGGCCGCGGCCGATGACGGCGTCCTGTTTGAGACCGAGTACTACACCCTTACCCTGCCCGACAACTGGAAGATCGACCTGGACGACCTTGAAGAGGATGACAAGTTCGAGGAACTGGGCTTCATGTACGCGCGGGAGGATGACGGCCTGGCCATCGAGGCCGCCCTGGAATATTTCGAGAGCCTCGACGGCATCTCCCTGTGGGACGCGGGCGAGGAGGACTTTCAGGCCTATGTGGATATGATCGTGGAAGAGTTCGCCGAGGACGGGGCCGTTGTTCTGGACCCGGTCAACGCCAATGGGATCCCCTTCATCATCATCCGCTGCGAGGACGATGACGGAGAATATCTCTACGCGGAGACCGTCACCAACGGCTATGTGCTGAGCTTTTACGCCTACGCTCTGGACTGGGATTCCAACTATCTGCCCCTGGAGGAAAAGCATCTGGATACCTTCCGGGAGATCCTGAGCACCTTTCAGCCCAACACGCAGCAGGCATAAAGCATGATGAAAAGGACTGCCGCCTTTCTGCTCGCGGCGCTGCTCATCCTGATCTTCGTCCCCGCGTTCCCCGAAGGGACGCGGACGCTGGTGATGGTCTACATGTGCGGATCGGACCTGGAGAGCGAGGACGGCCAGGCGTCGGATGACCTGCGGGAGATGATCCGCTCGGGCGCTGCGGCGTCGGACCGGGTGGAGATCATCGCGGCCGTGGGCGGCGCGCTTTCCTGGCAGCGCTACGGGTTCGATCCCGGCCGGGTCACCTGCTGCCTGCTGGAGGAGGATGGCCCGCGTGTGACGGGGGACCTCGGCCGCGTCAGCATGGGTTCCGCGGATACCCTGGCGCGTTTTCTCGAATACGCTTCGGGGGAGCATCCCGATGCCCGGCTGGTGCTGGTCATGTGGGACCACGGCGGCGGGCCCGTGTACGGGCTGTGCTACGACGAGAATTTCGACGACGACGCTCTGAGCCTTTCCGAGATGGGCGACGCGCTCTCCCGGGGCCTTCACGGCCGCCGGCTGGACGTGATCGCCTTTGACGCCTGCCTGATGAACTGCCTGGAGACCCTGGAGACCGCGGCGCCGCACGCGGATTATATCGTATCCAGCCAGGAGTCGGTGACGGGCAGGGGCCTGGACTACCGCTCCTGGCTGGGCGCGCTCGCGGCCGCCCCCTCCATGAGCGCCTCGGATCTGGCCTTCTCCGCCGCCAGGACCTATGTGTCCTCCAGCTCGAAGGGCCGGTACGCCGAGAGCGCTTCCATGTCCGTCGTGGACAGCGAAAAGGTCCCGGCCCTGACCGCCGCCGCGGAGGGATTCAGCCGCTCGCTCACACAGCTGATGGAAAAGGACCTGAGCCTGGTGATCCGCCTGAGGAGCTCGCTCAAATCCTTCGGCGAGTTCATCGGCGAGGACGCGTCGGACCTCATCGATATCGCGGTGATGTGCGACGCCTTCGGGGCGGTGCTGCCGAAGGAGAGCGAAAAGCTCCTTCAGGCTTCCCGGGAGGCGGTGGCGCTCAACTG
>CACZOZ010000293.1:0-5389 GCA_902782865.1 uncultured Eubacteriales bacterium | reverse complement strand
CGGCAAGTACATCCCCGGCATCATGGGCACGCTGTTCTCCCTGGTGGACAAGCTGGTGTCTTCCCTGGCCCAGACCCTGGTGGCCTTCATCTTCCTGATCTTCGCGGGCCTTTCCGAGCTGCCCACCGACGCTACGCCCTTCAGCGCGGGCATCAAGGTGGCGGTCATCGTCATGTTCTGCGTGATCCCCATGCTGGCCTGGGCGGCGACGCTGTGGGCCATGCACGGCTACAGCCTCACCGGCAAAAAGATGAAGGAGATCCAGGCGGTGAACGCTTCCCGCAAGGAGGGCATCGCCCAGGGCATGACCGTGGAGCAGGCCATGGAAAAGTGGCCGGGCAACGAATAGAAACTGACGCGGGCTGCCGCTTCCTTTTAAGGAGCGGCACCCGATCATGAAAGGAGCAGATCGATATGCAGCTTCCTCTGAATGTGGATTTTTCCGGTAAAGTAGTGGTGGTCACCGGCGCGGGCGGCGTGCTGTGCGGTGATATGGCCAGGGCCTACGCCCAGGCGGGCGCGAAGGTGGCGGCCCTTGACCTGAACGAGGACGCCGTCAAAAAGCTGGCGGACGAAATGAAGGCGCAGGGCTTTGTCTGCGAGGGCTACAAGGCCAACGTGCTGGACGCCGAGGCCCTGGAGCAGGTGCATCAGGAGGTGCTCAAGGACCTGGGGCCCTGCGATATCCTGGTGAACGGCGCGGGCGGCAACAATCCCCGGGCCACCACGGACAACGAGTACCAGCATGAAGCCAAAGAAGGGCAGAAGACCTTCTTCGACCTGGACGCCGGCGGCGTGGACTTCGTGTTCAAGCTCAATTTCCAGGGCACTCTGCTGCCCACCCAGGTGTTCGCGAAGGATATGGTGGCCAGGAAGCACGGCTGCATCCTGAACATCTCCTCCATGAACGCCTATATCCCTCTGACCAAGATCCCGGCCTATTCCGGCGCCAAGGCCGCCGTGAGCAATTTCACCCAGTGGCTGGCCACCCATTTCGCCGGCACCGGCATCCGGGCCAACGCCATCGCTCCCGGCTTCCTGGTCTCCAACCAGAACCGGTCCCTGCTCTTCAACCCGGACGGCACCCCCACGGCCCGCTCCGCCAAGATCCTTAACGGCACCCCCATGGGCCGTTTCGTGGACAGTGAGGAGCTCCTGGGCGGCGTGTTCTTCCTGACGGACGACAAATTCTCGTCCGCCGTCACCGGCGTGGTGCTGCCCATCGACTGCGGCTTCGCGGCCTATTCCGGCGTGTAACAAATCAAAAAAGCACTTACCGCCTGATGAGTCTGTGTGGTATAATCGACCCAAACGAAAAGAAAGGAACGCGATGAACATGAAAAAGATCTTTGCCCTGATCCTGGCCGCTCTGATGGTGCTGCCCTGCTTCGTTTCCGCTGAGAACATCCTGGAAGCCGATCCCGAGGAAGTCATGACCTTTGACCGCAAGGCCCTCGTCACGGACTGGGAGGGCGAATGGGTGCTGGCCGCCGCCTTCATCGGTGAGGACTACGCCGACGAGAACGACATCAAGACCACCGGACTGATCGCCGTGCCCGAGAACGCCGTGAAAATGACCGTGACCCCGGTGCTGGACGGCAGCGCCACCGGCTCCGACG
This sequence comes from uncultured Eubacteriales bacterium, assembly GCA_902782865.1. GTDB lineage: Bacteria > Bacillota > Clostridia > Christensenellales > Aristaeellaceae > RUG756. Next base: position 3,770 of record CACZOZ010000293.1, on the reverse strand, counting down.
CGGGCGTGATGGTGGACCAGGCCGCTTATGTCCACACCCATGTGTATGACATCGAAGCCAAGCTCACCTTCGACGCCGCCATCACCGATGACGAAGCCACCCTCAAGCTGCCCTGGGACGGCTGGGACTGGACCAAGGACGAGGAGTGGACCGGCTGGACCGAAGGCTCTTCCTACACCAGCAAGGGCGTGGGCAAGCTGAGCAAAGTGGGCGCGGATGACAAGAGCCTGTATTTCTGCCAGATCACCGGCGTGGAGAGCGATGAGATCGCCGATGAGAACATGAAGTACATGGGCCTCAACGAGCTCGGCCAGCTGATCGTGTGCTACAGCGACGACAACATGGTCAAGAAGGACGGCGACGTGGGCTTTGCCTTCATCTTCGTCCGCGCCGAGTAATGATCGGCTGAAGACCCGAAAAACGAAAGCCCGTCCGGCATGGACGGGCTTTCGTTTGTCCCGAAGGGTGCTTACGTAAAAGGGATCGGGAGACCGGGGAGCCTGAAACGGGAGCGCCGGGGGATCCGGCGCTCCGGCCGGCCGGGATCAGAAGCCGCAGAGGGTGATCATCTCGTCCCGGACGCTGTTGGCCATGATCTCGTTCACGGTCAGGGGATCGTTGGGATACAGCAGCTCGATCAGGTCCTTTTTGCTCTCCAGCATCCGGCCCAGCGCGGTCCTGTACGCCGCGACGGCGGCGCGGTCCTCGGCGGAGGCGGCCTTGTACATGGCGTTGACTTTGCTGTCCAGGGAGGTCAGCCAGGCGCGCTGCGCCTTGAGGAAGACGGCGGCCCGGGCGCCGGCCATGGCGTCCGCTTCGATGAGCGCCGTGACGGTGGAGTCGATCCCGGCGTGGGGAACGCACATGACTGCCTCGTAAGTCACCTTGCTGCCTTCGGTCTTGAGGACGCGGAAGCCGCAGTCCGCTTCCCCGGCCCCGGGGATGGCGGCGTATCCGCCGATGAGCAGGCTGTCTTTGGGCGCCTTCGGCGCGTTGTGCAGCATGTAGCACAGGTCGGCCACCCGGTTCATCAGCTGTTCGGCCACCGCCCGTTCCACCGCTTCCGGATCGTGAGGCATCAGGCGCGTCAGCAGCGTCTTATAGGCTTCCAGGAACCTCTCGTCGTTCAGCTTCAGCGCTTCCGCGGCCGCCGGAGCGTCCTGGGTGCCCGCCTTGGTGAGGATGCGGTACTCGTTGTCCAGGGCGTTGCGCCACAGGGTCTGGGCCTGCTGCCAGGCGCTGATCCGGGCCTCTTCGGATCTGGCCGCGTTCAGGAGCGCCCGCACCTGCTTCTCGATCGTGTAGTGGTCGCCGCAGTATTCCAGGGTGCAGTCATAGACGCCCTCGCCCTTGCCGGTCAGGGTGCGGACGCAGCTTGTGAGGCCGTCGCCCACAGGGGGCACGAACCCGCCGTCATAGTGCTTTTTGGGCGGCTCTTTCCCTGTCTTGGCGGTCACGGTGTTGGTGATGCCCGTGACGTAAAGGTCCAGATTGCCGGTGGCGTTGAACTTGGCGGCGTTGGTGTAATCGTAGCCCACGTTGAGCTCCGTGACAAGGAAATCGAAGTGGACGGTCACGGCGCCGTAGGGCTCCAGCTTATCCCATTTGGCGGTGGGCTCGATGTCATCGGGCATGGAGAACAGCGCGTCCCAGAGCTCCACGTCCTTGTAGGTCAGGGCCGTGGGGTTGTAGAGGGTGATCTGGCACTTGATGGTCTCGCCCACGGTGTAGTATTCGCCGTTCTTCGGGTCGGACACGATGGCCTTGATGCCGTAGATATCGTCCGGCACAGCGGTGAGCACCACGCATTTGTTGGAGAGAGCGGAAAGACCGGCGCCGGCGGGATCCACCCATTCGGCGCGGGCCTGGTTCTCGATCTGCTTATTGTCGATATCCGGGCCGCACACGCAGTAGTCGAAGAACACGCTGCGGGTCTCATGGGGCGCCATGGCGGTGAGGACCCCGATGGGGTCCGTGCCGCTCAGGGGATCGTAGACCGTGATGTCCAGGGGCACCTCAGAGTCGTTGGTGACCTGGATCTCGTACCGGACGGTCTCATCCAGCATGTAGCCCTGGGGCAGGATGGGATCGCTGATCACCTTTTTGAAGAGGGAGACGCTGGTCTCCGCCGGGGGGACCCAGTCGTCGAACCCGTCGGTCTTGATGCCGTGCCGGAGCGTCACGGGGTTCGAGGCGTACTCGATGCCGGTAGTCGGATCGACGGCGTAAGCGATGAAGGTGATCTCCACCTCGCCCTTAAGGGTCTCGGTGGCGGTGCCGGGGAGGATCTCCGTTTCGTTGAACACGAAGCCGTCGATCTGGGTGAAGGCGGGGATGCCGCCCTGAAGGGTGCCCACCGCCGGGTACCGCGTTTCACCGTGGGCCGTGATCCGGTTGAAATCCAGATCCCAGTCCCAGATATTGGTGAGGCTCACGTCGTAGGTCACGGGCGGCGTGTCGCCGCTCAAGTCCGTGGTGAAGGGATCGGCCGGATCGTTCAGCGTCACGGAAAGGATCAATGTGGGCTCGGTGGGCTCGACCCTCACCGGGGGAGGGGGAAGGACAGGATCCAGCGGGATGACCGGCTCGATCAGGTTGGACGCGATCTCCAGGCTGCCCCCGGACCCGTCATCGCACACGCCCATGCCGTAAGCCTGGCGGCGGATCTCGCCGGCGGCGGTATCCCCGGAGCAGATGCGGGTGAGGTGGACGACCTTAAAGCTCTCATCCGGCTTGAGGACGTACCCGACCACGGGCATCCAGTTGGAAAAGTCCTCGGGATTGGGGTGGCCGTCGTCGGCATACGGCACCACCTCGTAGCTCTGGAAGTTGATGAGGGTGTCGCCGGTGTTCTTGACCTCCACTTCATAGGACGCGTAGTCGCCCTCCTTGAGGCCGGAGGCGTCGCCGCCCAGGAAGGTCAGCGTCAGTTCGGGATGGCGCTCCTTGACGGGGATCCTGACGGGGAACTGCATGATCACGTCTTCGCTTGTCACATAGCCCTCGTCGCCCGCCGCGGAATAGGTGCCCAGCACCCAGGCGTCCGCGGACCAGGAGATCTCAAGCAGCGGTTCGTCCGCCGCGTCGACGGTGTACTCCATGGCGTAGCTGATGCTGTCAGCGGGATCGATGGTCGTGTCCACCTCCACGAAGGACGTGAGGATCTGGGACGATGCCCCTTCCCGGATCATATAAAGGGAGGGGCGCTCCAGCGGCACATTGCCCGCGTTGATGATGTCCACGTCGAAGGTGAGCTTGTCATCCGGCTCGTAAGCTTCCTTGGCCGGGCTGGTCTGGACCACGGTGAGGATAAGGAGGGGCGCCATCGCGTCTCCCTCATAGGGGATCTCTTTCTGCTCCTTGATGCCGCAGCGTTCGCAGACCCGCTCCTCCAGGCCCGGCCCCAGGGGGGAGGGTTCCTTGACGCGCACCCATTCGCCCCAGAGGTGCCCCAGGGCGGGCACTTCCTGATACCACAGATGGGAGGGATCCCGTTTGCAGGTCTTGTTGTCCCAGCCCGGATCGGTGCAGGTCGGGGGGACGTCCGGTATGTAGGGGCCCCAGTCGTGGCCCAGGGCGGGCAGGCTGTGGGATTCCGTGAGGCCGCAGCGCCCGCAGGTCCGCGATTCGACGCCCTCTGAGGTGCATCCGGGGGCCTTCGTGGTCTTCCAGGCGCCCCATTTGTGGCCCAGGGCGGGAATGGTCCTTGTCTCCGTCATTTTACACCGTCTGCAGGTCCGCGTTTCGGTGCCCTCGGTGGTGCAGCCGGG
>CACZOZ010000292.1:0-6109 GCA_902782865.1 uncultured Eubacteriales bacterium | reverse complement strand
GGCCAGCACACCCATCAGGCCGCACTTCGACCCGCCGTAGACGAGCGCGTGGCCCGCGTGCCCGATCCAGGCGCCCAGCGCCCTGGCGGCCTCTTTCAGCGACGGATCATTCCCCTCATTCGCGCCGAGATAAACGGTGATGTTCATATATCCCCCCTGATATAACACATGTCCCGATCTGATGATCGGATCCATGGATGATCGGAAACACGGGGCCCGCGTTTTCCGGAGTTTCTATCATTATACCGCGATCGGGCCGGATGCGCTACCGTGAAATGAAAGAACGGCATCGGCCCATCGGCCATTGGGGCGCTTTACAGACGCCCCGATATTTGCTAAGATGGGGGAAAACGATCCTTGGCCGAACATCCGGCCGGCCGGTCCGTGAAAAGCGGTCTGCCCGGATCCGGCATCGGGAAAGAGGGGGTTCGGAATGAAAATGACCATCAGGATCCTGTCCGTATTTCTGGCGCTGCTTTTCCTGTGCTGCGGCACGGCTCTCGCCCAGTCCCCGTCCGACGGCCCCAAAGAGGACGGCATCATCGTGGGGGTGACGCTGGAGAAGGTCGCCGAGTATCCGGTGCCCGATCAGGCGGGGAGCGTTCAAGCGGACCTTGGCGAACGCGCCGAGGGCATGATGAAGGACCTGATCTATACCGGCGCCGCCTCCATCCGCCTGCTTCGCCGCGGGTTTTACGTCGTGGACGGGAGCAGCGTGAATCACACCGGGCTGTTCGACGGGCAGGGAACGCTCCTGATCCCCTTCGAGGCCGCTGTCATCAGGGAGCTGGACGATCATTCCGGTGAGGATACCGGCCGGTATCTGTCCGTCTATTATGCCACCGAACAGACCACGGACCGGACCAAAGCCCTTCTCTACCTCTCGGATGGGTCATGGGTCGGCGGGAGCGTGCCCGCGGACAATGACGTGATGTATGAAGGCTTCATCCGTTTCTACGATCTGGAGCTCAGGCGGTTCGTGCCGGGCCTGGAAGGGGGGAAAAGCAATTCCTCCTGCGGGAGCCTTCTGGTGATCGACAAAAAGGTCTATGACGCGTCCGGTACGCTCCTGGCGGAAAAGCTCACCCCGGGGAACGGCTGCCTGATCCGGAACACGGTGCCCGCGGAGGTATATGACGAAACGCTGACGCTGCGCTTCACCTCGGATCTTAAATTGTCCGCGCTCAGGAGCACCGGCGGCTATCTGCTGCAGTATGACTCTGACAGGGGATACCGGGTCGTGGATCTGAACGGGGATCCCGTCGTGGATGACTGGTTCAAGACCGTGACCGAGGAAAAATACGGCATCCTTAACGCCCGGAGGCCGGACGGCGCCTATGTGCTCCTGACTGTCGACGGGCAGGTGCTTTCCGAGAGCCCGAGGCCCATCATGTGCCTGGCCGGCGGCTATTATTACACGGACGACGGCGGCAGCTTCTCCCTGGTGAGATACGACGGTCTGGTCGTGCCGAATGTCTGCCGGCCTCAGGGCAGCCTGCAGGTGTTCGATAAGGAGTCCGGGACGGATGCCCATACGCTCGTTTTGAACACCGGGGAGATGACGCTGCCCTTCGGCCGGGGGAGGGACCTGGGGATCGGCCTGATGGGGGCGTATGCCGCCGGGACCAAAAAGCTCGGCGTGGTCGACCTGTTCACCGGCGAAACGCTGCTGCCCTTTGAGTACGATGACGTGTCTTCATCCGGCGGGCTGATCTATGTGACGACAGGCGGTACGCGGCAGGTGTTCCGTCCCTGCTACAGCTATCGCTGATCCGCCGCCTGCGGCGGTGCCCGGATACCGGAGGGGCGACCGGTGATCTTTTTGCGCCTTACAGTGAAGGAGGGATCTTATGCCGATGGGTGACCGTGCCCAGCTGGAACTTTACAGGCAGTATGCCGCTCCCAGCCGATGGGAAGGGTTCGAGCCGCTGATGAAAAGGCTGGGATTTGTCAATGATCAGTGGCGCAGCTTTGGTGAATACAAAGCAGGCAGCAGTCTGCGGCTCAAAGAACCGGTGACCCGGATGGATGAGTTCAACAACAAACTGCGCCTGCTGGAGCACGCCGATCTTCAGGTCGTCGGCAACTACCTGTACACACAGTGGGATCATCTGACCCGCTGCCGTATGCGCTATGACAAATACGATATCTGGTTCCTGCAGGATGTGGTCGGGGTGCTGGAAAAGAAGCTTTACGGGGATGACGCCGTCTCAAAGGAGTGATCCATGCCGATAACGCCGCGGATGTTTCTGATCGTGCTGCCCCTGGTGTTCCTGGCGGCCCTGGTGGACGCCATCGCGGGGGGCGGCGGGCTGATATCCCTGCCCGCGTACACCCTGGCCGGGCTGAACTATGATTTCGCGTCGGGCAACAACAAGTTCTCGTCCATGTTCGGAAGCTTTACGGCGACGGTCAGGTATTACCGCAGCGGAAAGCTGCAGGTCGTGCCCGGCTTCATCGCGGCGTCCGCGGCGCTGCCCGGATCCTGGCTCGGCACGCGCGCCGCGATGGCCGTGGGCAGCCGGATCATGCAGATATTCATGGTGTTCGCCATCCCGGTGGTGGGGGTGCTGGTGCTGCTCAATAAAAAAACGGGGGAGACTTCCCGGCCCGTGACGCGCCGGCAGTATCCCCTGTGCGTTCTGATCGGTTTTACGATCGGCTTTTACGACGGTTTTTTCGGCCCGGGCACGGGCACCTTTCTGATCCTGATGTTCACGCATTTTCTGGGCATGGATATGGTGACGGCTTCCGCCACCGCCAAGCCGGTCAACCTGTTCAGCAATATCGCGTCCGCGGCCACCCGGATCGCCGCGGGAAACGTGGTCTACGCCCTGGCGCTGCCCGCCATGGCCTTCTCGATCCTGGGCGGATGGCTGGGGGCCCGGCTGGCGCTCACCCGGGGCGCGCGCCTGATCCGCTTCGTGATGATCGGGGTGCTCGCCCTGCTCACCGCGCGGCTCGCTGCGGAGCTGCTGTTCGCCTGACCGCCCTGGTTCAGGCGAACAGCACCGGCACCAGGAAAAACCCGAGCATATTGCCGGCAAAATGCGGGATGAAGCTGATCAGGCAGTTGCCGGTCCTGCGGTAGAGGATCGCGTACAGGACGGCGTCGATCAGGATCCCGCCCATGTCCCACATCACGATCCCGGCGCTGCCCGCGGTATAGTGCGCCGCGGCGAAGAGCACGGCCCCGGCGATGGCCACCGGCCAGAACCCAAAGCGCTTCATGCCCTTTCCCACGAAGAACGCGCGGAACTCGATCTCCTCCCCGAGAACGGAAACGATCTGATCGAACAGCAGCAGAAAAAGCTGATCCGTTCCGGGTACGTCGATCCGCCCCAATACATGGTCGATATAAGCGCGGCCGAAAACCGCCTTGCTCAGCAGCATCTCGGCCGGGGCCAGCGCGACCACCAGAAGGATCAGGGGGATGACGCCCGGCTTTTTCAGGTCGGGGAAGAACCGCCTGAAACTGAGCCCGGACAGGGCGTCGGGCGTTTTTTCGATGCCCTCGATGATAAAGAAACCCGCGAGACCCGCGATATGGATCGCCGCGGCGGCGATCACGGAGCCGGTGGCCGCCTTGACCGCCACCGCGATGATCATGACGGCCATCCCGATGATCGTGATGAGCCCGCTCTTGTCGTTTTTATCGATCACCCGCATCGTTTTCCTCCTGTTCCGCGGCGAGCACCGCGCCGTTCCACGCGCGCGTGAGGTGCTCCGCGATCTGCTTCTCGTCATATTCCAGATGGTCGTTGGCGATGATGGACGCGTATCCGTGGGCGAACAGCGCCACGGTGATGAACACTTCCCGGGTCTTCTGCCTGCTCAGGCCAGTGCCTTCCCGCATGGCCTCCAGCACCGGGAGCAGCGCCTGTGAATCCACCATCTCCAATAAGCTGTTTTCCTCGGCGTACCCGGACTGGAACAGGAACCGGAAAAGCTGCGGCTCCTCCACGGCGAAGCGGATGTAGTTAAGGCCGATCGACAATATCGGATCCCGCCCCGGCGGCGTGTCCATCAGGTATTCTGAGTGCATCTGATCCGCGCGCCTGTAGACGGCCCTTTTCAGGTTGGAGATCGTGGAAAAGTGATACATCACCGGCTGTGTGGAGCAGCGCAGCTTCCCGGCGACCGACCGGGCGTTGACGCTCTCAAACCCGCTCTGGCGCATAAGGTCGATGGCGGCGTCGATGATCATGTCCTGCGTGACTCTTGTCTTCGGCGGCAAAAGCGTCATCTCCTTTTTACTGTGATCTGCATTGTATAACATGTGTTACAATACATCCTTTTGGTCGCTTTGTCAACATCGGTCCGGTCAATGTGTCCCGGCGGGCCCGGCCGTCTTGAAAATCGGGGCGGCAGGCGGTATAATTTTCCAAAGATCATATGGGGGAGGCGAATGGATATGAAGAAGATTTTGTTCATCTCGGCTCTGCTGCTGGTGGTCCTTATAGCCTTTGCCGCCGCGGCGGAAGAGGGCGTGCCCGTGGATGAGGCCCATTTCCCGGACGCGACGTTTCGGGGATATGTGGCGGCAAACTGCGACGCGGACAAAAACGGGATCCTGGAGCGGAGCGAGATCGATAATATCTATGTCATCTCCGTCAGCGCGATGGGGATCGGGGACCTTACGGGCGTGGAGCACTTTGGCAGCCTCACCTGGCTTTACTGCGACTATAATGACCTTGAAACGCTGGACGTGAGTAAAAACACTTCGCTCATCCTGCTCCAGTGCTCATCGAACCGGCTCAAGAGCATCGACCTGAGCGCAAACACCGGGCTCGAGACTCTGTATGTCAGCGGTGATCCGCTGACGACGCTCGACGTGAGCCGGAATACCGCCCTGACGGACCTTGTCTGCCGCGATGTCCTGATCACAGGCATCGATCTGAGCAAAAACACGAAGCTCAAGCAGCTGATCCTGAGCGGCACGAAGATCACGTCGGTCGATCTTGGCAAAAACACGGCCCTGACCCAGCTCGGCCTGGACGGCTGCGGGATCAAAACCCTGGACCTGAAGGGGAATGCGCGCCTTAAGAGCCTGTGGTGCCCGAACACGCTTTTGACGAAACTCGACCTGAGCGGGTGCGCCGCCCTGGAAGAGCTCAACTGCGCCGGGAACGGTTTCACGAAGCTCGACGTCAGCGCCTGCCCCAAACTGCGTTATCTAAACTGTGAGGACAACGCGCTCTTAAAGCTTGACCTGAAAAAGGATCCAGAACTCACCAAGCTGTTCTGTGGCCGCAACAGCCTGACGGCCCTGGACCTGAGCGCTTGCGCGAAGCTGGATGAGCTGAGCTGCGGCGGCAACCGGCTCACGAGCCTCGATCTGAGCGCCGTCAGGGACCTGCAGATGCTCTATGTGTCCTGCGAGGGCAGCAGCCTCACCGTCACCGCGGACGGCGGACTGGTGTACCTGAACAAGCTGCCGGGATTCGATGTCTCAAAGGCCGGCGGATGGCCAGACGGCGTCAGCGTCAAGGGCACCACCCTCAAGGTGACAAAGAGCGCGAAGATCAAATACACCTACGAGTACGCCGCCGGCAGGACGGCCGAATTCACTCTGGATATCAGGGTAAAAAAAGCGGCCCTGACCAAACTGACCCTGAGCAAGGCTAAGATGGCTTACACCGGAAAGGCGCTGACCCCCAAGCCGACCGTCAAGGCTAAAGTGGGCACCAAGCTCGTCACGCTCACCAAGGGCACCGACTATACCGTCACTTACAAAAACAACGTGAAGGCCGGGACTGCCACGGTGACCGTCAAGGGCCGGGGCGGCTTCAAGGGCACCCTCACAAAGACCTTCACGATCACCCGGGTCAAACTGAAGACCGCCGCCCTGTCAAAAACGACGATGACCTGGACGGGCAAGGCCCTCAAGCCCAAAGTGACCGTCAAGGCCGTGGTGAACGGGAAGACCGTGACCCTTAAAAAGGGCACGGATTACACCGTGAAATACGTGGATAACGTGAAGGCCGGCACCGCCAAGGTGATCGTCACCGGCAAGGGGAATTTCACGGGGACCATCACGAAGACCTTCAGGATCATCAAAAAATAGCTTCTTTGGGATATGACAAGGGGCCGCGAACGCGGCCCCTTG
>CACZOZ010000291.1:0-6328 GCA_902782865.1 uncultured Eubacteriales bacterium | reverse complement strand
TTTCTCCCTCGGCAAGTGCTCCGCCCTGGGGGCGCTCAAGACTTACCTGCTGGCCAAATGGCTCTGGGACCCGGACCTTGACGGGGAGGCCCTGACGCGGGATTTCGCCGCCTGTTACTACGGTGCCGCCGCGGAAACGATGCTGGAGTACATCTCCCTGTGGAAGAACGCCTGCGGGGAGAACGACCATGCCGGCATCTACGACACCTCCGACGCGCCCTACCTCACGGACGAAAGGCTCGAAGAAGCGGACGCCCTGCTCAAAAAAGCCCTGGATGAGGCCGGGGACGGCCCCTGCCGGGAGCGGGTGGAACGGGAGCGCCTCTCCGTCCGGTACGCGCATCTCACGCGCCTGCCCCTTGACGCCCCCCACCGGGACGATCTCATCGACGCCTTCGCCCGGGACGCTGAAGCCCTGGGGATCACCGAGCTGTTCGAGCGCAAGAGCCTTTCAAGCTCCGTCACCGTCATGAAGTCGAGCCGCTACGCCCTGGACCGCTCCGCCGCCGAGGCCATCTCCTACCCCATCTGACCCGCCCTCACGAAAGGAAGAACTGTCAATGAACTGGACCGGGATCGTCATTCCCCTGTTCACCGCGCTGGTGACCATCGTGGGCCTCATGACCCAGATGACCAAGGACGACAAGGATGACAAAAGGAAAAAGCCCGTCAGGATCCTGCTGTTCGTCCTGCTGGCGGCCGCGGTGGGGCTGATCATCTTCCATATCGTCACGGGCCTCCTCGGGGACCGCCTGCCCGGCGCCGACACCGCCGGCCCCACAGCCCAGCCCACCGGGGCGCCCCTGAGCGAGCGCGCCCGCATACAGGTGGATCCCACGGCCCACGAGGCCTCCATGAAGGACACCTACACCTCCGACGAGTTCCTGGAGGCGGGAAGGATGTATGAGGAAGGCGCCGACGGCGTGGAACAGAGCGACGAAAAGGCCCTGGAAAACTACCTGAACGCCGCGGAAAAGGACAACCCGGACGCCATGCTCAAGGTGGGCGAGTTCTTCTGGTACGGCAAGGCCGTGGAAAAGGATCCCGCCCAGGCCTTCCTGTGGTGGAAGAAAGCGGCGGACGCGGGCAGCCATGAGGGGATGTACCGCCTGGGCTACCTGTACTATCAGGGACAGGGCGCGGACCGGAACTACGTCTTCGCCCGGAAATGGTTCCTTGACGCCGCCGAGGCCGGCAATATGAAAGCCCTCCGGTGGCTCGGCAACCTGTACCGGGACGGCCTGGGCGTGGAACAGGACGTGGAAAAGGCCTTCGGATACTACCTGAAAAGCGCGGAAGCCGGCGACGCCCCCGCCATGAATCAGGTGGGCCTCGCCTGCCAGTACGGCACGGGCTGCGAAAAGGACATCCGGAAGGCCGTTGAATGGTTCATGAAAGCCGCCGATGCGGGGGACGCTTCCGCCATGTTCAATCTGGGCTACGGCTACCATAACGGGCTGCTGACCGATACCGGCGCGGGCGACCGGACGGAAGCCCTCAAGTGGTATCAGAAGGCCGCGGAAAACGGCCACGCCGACGCGAAGAACAACCTGGCCCTGATGTACTTCAACGGGGACGGGGTGGAAAAGGACGAGAAGAAGGCCGCGGACCTCTGGCAGGAAGCGGCGGGCAGCGGGAGCGCCACGGCCATGGACAACCTGGCCATGTCCTTCCGCTACGGCCTGGGCGTGACACAGGACATCGCCTCGGCGGAAAAATGGTATGAGAGCGCCGCGGAAAACGGCCTCATCCGGTCCATGGTCAGCCTGGCGGATCTGAGCTATTACGGCACCGAGCGCCCTCAGGATCAGGAAAAGGCCCTGAACTGGTACCTGCGCGCCGCGGAGACCGAGGACACCTATGCCCGGTACCTCTCCGGCTACAGGGCCCTGAACGCCCACGGCACCGAGGAGGATCCCTTAAAAGCCGCGGAATGGCTCAGGAAAGCCGCCGCCGCGCAGGATGAGACCACCGTAAGCGAACTGAGCGCCTCTCAATACCTCACCGGCGGAACCGATCCCGGGAGCGCGGACTACACCGGCACCGGGCTCAGCGGCCTCCTTTCGGCGGACAGCGCCGACCTGGCCCAGCGCCTGAGCCGGTTCTATGAGGAGGGCCGGTACGTCCAAAGGGACGAGGAGAAGGCCCGCGCCTGGGCCGAAAAAGCCGAGGAGATCACAAAACAGAACGCCGCGGAGTGAGGCGATACGTTGCCCCTTCATTAACAAAATATTGAAAACAGTCCGGCGATACTTTATAATACAGTCATTACGCTGGGCTGTTTTTTAAGTTTGACCGGCATTATCCCTGCCGCCGTCCTCGCTGAACACTCACACCACGAAAGGATATTTATCAATGACTACCGGTTTGACTGTCACTTTGCTCGTCGGCGTACTGGTCCTTATCGGGACCGTTATTACGAACATGTCCAATCTTTCCAAAGACGACAAAGACGGAAACAAGAAAAAGCGCATGTGGGTCTATCTGTCGGTCCTGCTCGTCGCAGCACTGGCCGCGGCTGTTTACCTGATCTTCAGACTCGCGTCACCACCGGACGACCCGGATCCCACACCGGCGCCGACACAGACGGCTGAAGCCACCCCCCATCCGACACAGACAGCTGAGCCTTCTCCAATATCGATACTGACACCTGAACCCATCCCTCAACAAGAGGATAACAGATCCTCAGATAAGACCGATGCTTCCGCCCGGTATATGGCCGTATTATCGCGCCTGCACGCCAAGGGTCTCCCGGACGATCCCGCCAAATCGACGGAATGGCTGGAAAAAACCGTAGAACAGGGTGATCCGGACGCCGTGAAGGTCCTGGCCGACCGGCTCATCCACGGAGAATACGATCCAGAGGACGAGGGAAAAGTCATCACGCTGTTTGAAAAAGCGGCCGCCCTCCCGGATGACGGCGCGTACTTCGCCATGTGGCTCGGCTGGCTGTACGATAAGGGGGACAAAATATCCCAGGATACGGAAAAAGCCTTTTCCTGGTACAGGACGGGGGCCGAAGGCGGCAATGACTACGCGCAGTACCGTCTCGGCGCAATGATGCTGGATAAGGACGGCTCCCATTACCTTCCCGCAGAGGCTGTCACATGGCTGACAAAAGCCGCTGATCAGGACCAGCTCACCGCCATCCACCTCTTGGCTGACCGCTACCTTTACGGGGATCACGAGGGGATCCCCCAGGATGTGGATAACGCCCTCACGCTGTACAAGAAGGGCGTCGAACTGGGCAGTGCCGACCTGGCGAAATGGCTCAGCCGGCTCTACACGGAAGGAACCTGGGTGGAAAAGAACGAGAAAGAAGCCGCCTTCTGGGCCGAAAAGGCCGCGGAGATCGAAAAACAGAACGCCACTGAATAGCTCGATGATTCGTAAACACAGGACTTTGACAAAACAGAAAGGGGACCGATATGGCCTACACCGCTTTTGAAGACATGTGCAGGATCAATCAAAAAAAATACGGCGTCGACGGCCCCGCCCAGCCGCCGATGGCGCCGGGCCTCATGGACGGGATGGACTTAAGATCCGCCGCCCTGCGCTTCCTGCGGGATCGCTGTGAGGGCCTGCGGTTCGACCCGGCCATGGCGGAACTGGAAAAAGACGGAAACTATAGGGGCAAGAGCATCAACAGCAACCAGATCCCCTACAACATGCAGATGGACGTGGACAGGCTGTGCCTGGAAAAGTCCCTGGAGACCTTCTTTGAGTCCGGCGTGGCAGAGGACGCCTACAACGTGTACTACTGCTTCCTTGAAATGTTCTTCGGGCGCTACGGGCGGAACAAAAAAATGGTGGAGCTGCTCAGCGAGTACGAATCCAACGGCAGCTCCCTGCTGATGAAGCACCGGGACCACTACTCCCACTCGGTGTACGTGTTCGCCCTGGGCCTGGCGGTCTTTGAGACCAACAGCCATTTCCGGGACGCCTACCGGCAGTTCTACCATCTCCCCCACGACGGGAGCGACGCGGCCAAGCACGCCGCGGCCAATCATTTCCTGGAGTTCTGGGGGCTCACAAGCCTGTTCCACGACATCGGCTATCCCTTTGAGCTGCCCTTCGAGCAGGTGATCTCCTATTTCGAGGTGCGCGGGCAGGACCGGGGCCCGGGCAGCCTGTACATCGCCTACCGCGATATCGAGGTGCTCACGAAGATCGACAAGCCCCTGCGCGACCACCTGGCCTCCCCGGAGATGTACGGCCGGGAGTTTTCCAACACCAACGAGCTGTTCGCCTTCGACATTACCCGCAAGCTCGCTCCCCACTATCACTTCACCGAGGAGTCCCTCAAGGAGATCCTGGACAGGAAGCCCACCAGGCCCGAGACCTTCAGATACTACATGGACCACGCCTTTTTCAGCGCGGCCAGGCTCCTCAAGGAACTGATGGCCGCCGGCGAGGCTGAGGATATCACCAAAGAGCACGTGGACGCCCTGACCGCCGTGCTGCTGCACAACAGCCTGTTCAAGTTCGGCATCACGAACTATAAGGCCGTCAATGATCCCCTGAGGATGGACGACCATCCCCTGGCCTTCCTGCTGATGCTCTGCGACGAGCTCCAGTGCTGGGACCGGATCAGCTACGGCCGCAACTCCCGCCGGGAGCTGCACCCCATGGCCGCGGACTTCGACTTCAGCGCCAATGCCGTCAACGCCGTGTACTATTTCGACTCGGACGAGCAGGACAAGATCAATGAGTTCAAGGCGGACCTGAAGGAGTGGAAGGACCATCCCCTCAAGCCTGACGGGACCAAGAAAAAGAAGCCCCGCCTCAAGGACTACAGCGACATGGAGGGGGACGATCCGGACTTCGTCAGTGACATCCGGCGCATCGTGGACACGCGCCTCATCCCCCTGTCCGTCACGATCACCACGAGGGAGGCCGACTACACCAGCAAGCACACCTACCTGTCCAGCTCAAGTTTCCTGCACCTGTGCGATTTCGCCGTCTCCCTCAACGGCCGGTATTCCCACGACGGCAAGGAGGACGAGGTGTCCGCCGACCAGCTGGACAACGAGTTCGAGAGCCTGTCCCTGGAGTACAAGCTGTCCAACATCAACCAGGTCAAGAGCTTCAGTAAATACCTAAACGCCATCCAGTGCTTCTACACGGACAAGCCCGTCCAGTACCCCATGCTCAAGACCTTCACGGACGAGCACACCGATACCTTCGGCCCCATGGAGCACGAGCGCTGGGTGCGGGAGCATGAGGCCATGGGCTGGACGGCGGGGGACTGGTATGAGGATGGCTTCGACCTGAAAGACCCGGCGGACGCCAAAGCGAGCAAGCAGCTCCGGGAGATCACCCGGTTCCACAAGCTCACCATGAACGGGACGCCCTCTTCCGCTCAGATCCGGGCGCACTACTACAGCCTGGACGAGAAGGACCGGGACAAGGACTGGCGGCCCTACAACAGCATGCTGAAGCTGATCAAGAAATTCGACGGCCTGCGCATCTACCAGCTGGACATGGCCCCGAAGAAAAAGGATCCCGCGGATCAAAAGCCGGAGGATCCAAAGGAAAAGACGCCTGAACAGAAAGAATAAGATGTCTCGGAACGCGAAAGGGGCTGTGGATCATCACCACGGCCCCTTGTCTTTTCGCGGTTTCTACCTCCCGCGTCCTTTTCACGCCGGGAACTTATGTCACGTTATTCCCCCGCGTCAGCGTATCGCCTTCCCCTGAGGGCGCGGAGACCGCCGCCGGCGGAATACCACCTCATCCGTCAGGCCGGCGCCTGCTGCCAAGAGGGGAAGGCCTCAGGAGATCTCTGCTAACGCCTCTCATTACTTGATGATAGTCAAGCATGCGCGATACACACCGTCTTAAGCCTTCCCCCCTGGGGAAGGTGGCCGCGATCGAGCGGCCGGATGAGGTCGTTGAACACCATATCGAATTTCTTCATTAGCCGTCAGGCGTCTTCATTAGCGAAGCGGCTTCATTAGCCCTTCAGGGCGACTTCATTGGCCGGAGCCCTGTTTCGCCCAGCGCCGTCCGGGCGAGGATGTCCAGCATCTCCATGTCCACGGACCCGGGCCTGTTATAGATCACCTTCCCGGCCCTGTCCAGCACCACGGTGTGGGGCAGCATCGTCCCGGCCCCCACGAGGGAAGCCACGGCGCCGTCGGAGTCCACCGCGAAATCAAGGGCCCAACCCTTTTCGCTCAAAAATCGATCCACGTCCTCGGTGACCAGGTCGGAATGCACCGCCAGCACGACGACATCCTCCGGCCGCGTTTCCCTCAGCTTTTCAAAATACCGCATCTCCCGCACGCAGGGGGCACACCAGGTCGCCCACAGGTCGATCACCACG
>CACZOZ010000290.1:0-11484 GCA_902782865.1 uncultured Eubacteriales bacterium | reverse complement strand
TTATGATCTGATCCGGTTCGAGCAGGTCATGTGGTACTGGAACACCTCCGTGGAGCTGGAAAAGCTCTGCGGCCGCCGGATCCCCTCTCTGATGATGTTCCATATCCCGCTGATCGAGTTCCGCGCCATCCTGCTCAATGCCCACCGGACCCTTCTCAGGGGGGAGTACAACGAGAGGCTCAGCACGTCCGAGATCAACTCGGGGCTTTTCGCGGCCGTTTTCCAGCGGGGGGATGTCCGGGCGATATTCGCGGGCCACGATCACATCAACACCTTCGACGGGATCTACTGCGGCATCCGCATGGGTTATGACGGCAGTATCGGCTATGAGGCCTACGGCACCCGGGACAACGATCCGGGCCGTGACCGGGAGCGTCTGCGCGGCGGAAGGATCTTTGATATCCGTGTGACCGATCCGTGGACCGTCGATACGGAAATGGTATTTGTGAAAGACTATGTCTGACCGCGGAAAAAAGCCGTCGGGAAGGGCATGCGATCCCGACCGGCGGACGAAAAGAATAAAACTGGCGGTCTCCTGTACGCTGACCGGCTATGCCATCGTCCTGAGCGGGCTTTCCGGCAGTGTTTCCTGTTCTCTCGCGGCTCTGGCCATGGGGGTGAGCACCCTCGGTGACGCCGCGCTGGCCGGGTATCCCAAAGGGCTGAGGGACAGGCTCGTCAAGGGCGGGCTGCTTTTTTTCGTCGCCCACGCTCTGTATATCGCGGCGCTGGTCATGTCTTCCGCGAGGCCCGTGCAGGCTCTGCTGCCCGGTTTCATTTTTCCCTTTGCCGTGTTTTTCGGGCTGACTGTCCTGCACGGCGCGGTCTTTTATTTCCGGGCGCGCTCCAAAGTGCCGCGGGCTTTTTTCGCCGCGGCGTTTTTGTATCTTCTCGGGGTGGGCGTCCATGTTTCGGCGGCCTTTTCCGTTCTGCCGGGCCGGGGGTATCCGGTATACGCGGCGGGAGCGCTCCTGTTTTATTGTTCCGACGCGGTGCTGCTGGCCCGGAAACACGCTTCCCTCAGGGAACGGTGGATCCCGGCCCTGATCTGGATCACCTATGTGCCGGCCCAGATCTGTCTGCTGACCGGCCTGTACCTGCATTCCCTCGTGTAGAGGACATGGATCCCGTCACGTTCCGCCGCTGATATTTGCCCGATGCGGTTTTTCGTGATAAAATATAAGATAACGGATGAACGTGATACGGAGGAAACGATCGTGAAGGGCAAGCGGAGGATCAACCTGGCCAGTATATGGATCATTGTGATCTTTACTGTCATAGCCGTAACGCTGCTGGGCTTTTTCGTGCTCGTCTATTCATCCATCCTCAACCGGGAAATGACCGGTGCCCTGCGGGAGGAGGTCTCTATCCTTTCGGACAATGCGGATCACCAGATCATGGAGGCTCTCCGCTCCGAACCGGCCCGCCGGCTTTCCGCCAGGGACGGGTTCGCGGAGGCTGTCCGGTCCATCTCCGAAAAAGGGGGAGCTGACAGCGCGCGGATCCGGGCGATGGCCGGGTGGTGCGCGGCCGTGAGCGCCGCCGTCACGTCCTGTGACCGGGTGGTCATGTATTTTCCCGGGGAGCAGACCGCTGTCGGTTCCGACGGCGCGCATTTCCTGAATGATAAAAAATATACGGTGCAGGAGAGCGTTTACGCTTTCCTGACCGATCTGGATCCGGAAAGCCCTCTCTGGCTGCGTCAGCTCTTTACGGAAAACGGTGAGGAAGTCCCGTACATCGTCTACGCAGGCCCCATGCCCGGGATCTTCCCCGGGATCAGGACGCCCATGATCATGACCGCGGTCCGGGAGGATAAGCTGCACACGCTCTTCAGACGATCCCTGAGAACGCTGACCGAAACGGATATGGTGTTCCTGGCCGATACGCAGGGTGTGATCCGGAGCGCGGAGGATGTTTCTCTGGTAGGGACCACGCTCCCCATCGCCCAGCCCAGCGGCGGGGCCTGCCGGCTGCAGGACGGCCGGGAAGTGATGCTCGCGGAAAGCTCCAGCGGCGCCGGCGGATTCGTTTACGTCCTGGCCCGTCCCGCTTCCGGGTGGCTGCGGGATCACAGCGAGACTTTTTCCATCCTGGCTGTTGTGTGCCTGGTGCTGCTCGGCGCCGGCCTGGTCGCCGTCCTGTGGGTGCTGATGGCCCATTACTCCCGGCCGATGCGCCGCCTGATCGGTCATTTCGCCATCCCCGAGAACACAGCGGAAGGAAAAAGCCTGGTGGCGTCTCCCATCGAGCATTTTTCCCGCATCGAGACCGCGCTGAGGGATATGAGCGATACCACCGAGAAGCAGACACAGTTTCTCGAGCAGAATCATGAGGTGCTCAGGTCCGCCTGGCTCGACTGTCTGATGAGCGGTGAGGCGCATTACACGGGCCCCATGCCTCAGTTGGGCATCGATCTTCCTTATCCTTATTTTCAGGTGGTGATGCTGTCCGATACGCCCGCCCCCGCGGTCGAGGAAGCCGTGCTCACCTGCTTCCCGGAGGGGTTTAAGACCGCGGCTTTCACCACCCGTCAGAAAGAACGGGTGTTCCTGATCAACCACGGCGCGGATAAGGATGCCGTGCCCCGGATCCTGGAACAGGCGTCGGAAGTACTGGACGAAAAAAACATCCCCCTGATCTTCGGCGTCGGCATCCTGGCGGAGACGGAAAACCGCGTGCAGGTCAGCTACCGCTGCGCGCGCCGCGCGCTGTCGGGCCGCTATTTCGGTGACAGCGGCCGGGTCTTCGTTTTTGAGGCGAAGGATACGCCCGGGAACGATCAGGCCATGAGCGAGATGATCTCCCGGCTCTTTTCCCTGTCCGACCTGATCCGCCGGCAGGTGGCGGATGAGGTCAATGAGGAGATCGACGCCGTCATCACGCGGCTGAAGGAGGATCCCCCCTATCTGAACATCATGCGCGGCGTGATGCTGACGGCGGCCATGCTCCTGTGCAAGATCGTTTATGACATGAAAGGCGTCCCGGAGGATGTTTTCGGCTGTGATCTGATGAACACGTATTACCACATCGAGGACATCGGCGCCTTTTCCACGCGTCTGAAGGAAGACAGCATGACCCTGATCGCCTACCTGTCCAGGGAGAGCAGTGAGAGCAACCAGAGCGTGGTCCGGTACGCGATGCTCCATATCCGGAACACGCCGCCGGCGGAACTGTCCACCCAGTCCATCGCTGACGCCCTGAGCATCAGCACCGGGCATTTGAGCCGCGTGTTCCATCAGGAGACCGGTAAAAAGCTGGTGGATTATCTGCAGGAGGTGCGCATGGAGCACGCGACCCGCCTGATCCGGGAGACCCGGATGACCAACGAGCAGGTCTGTGAGACCATCGGTTACAGCCGGCTGCAGTATTTCAACGCCAAATTCAGGGAGTATTATGGCATGAGCCTGAACGACTACCGCCGCAGATGCCGCGCAGAGCAGGACGCGCCGGCAGATGACCCGCGGCCATAAGGAGCGCCGATATGGTGGATCGTCTTCGGTTCCCGGATATGCACAGTCTTGAACTCACCGGGATCTTTCGGGACTATCTGGAGTTCGCTCTCAGCCATCAGCTGCTCAGAGAGGACCTGTGGCGGGACTTCGCGCGTGTTTTTACCCGTGATTCTGATGACGGCGACAGGGGCTGGCGGTGCGAATACTGGGGCAAGATGATGCGCGGCGCCTGCCTGTGCTGCAGAGCGACGGGCAGTGAAGAACTGTACGGGATCCTGCGCGGCACGGTGGAGGATCTTTTGCGCGCGCAGCGCCCCGACGGGCGCATATCCACTTATTCGGAGACCCATGAGCTGACAGGATGGGATCTGTGGGGCCGGAAATACGTGATGACGGGGCTGATCCACTTCCTGGAGATCTGCCGGGAGGAAGATCTCAAGGGGCGGATCCTCGCCGCGCTGATCCGGCACGCGGACGCGATCCAACAAAAAGTAGGCCCCGGGAAAGTGGATATCACCCGGACGTCCGATCTCTGGGGCGGGGTCAATTCCTGTTCCATCCTGGAGCCGTTCATGGCACTTTACGGCCTGACGAAAGAGGCGCGGTATCTTGAGTTCGCCGAATACATCCTGTCCACCGGCGGCTGCCGGGACGGTGATCTGGTCGCTCTCGCGCTGGAAGACCGTTTCCCGCCGTTTGAGTATCCGGAAGTGAAGGCCTATGAGACCATGTCCTTTTTTGAGGGCGTGCTGGCCTACTACCAGGCGACGGGGAAGGAAGGATACCTGCGCGCCGTAATGAACTTTTTTAGGGCTGTCACCGAAACGGATCTGACAGTCATCGGCTGCTCCGGCTGCACCGATGAAAAGTTCGATCATTCCTCGATCCGCCAGGTCGAGGAGACGAAGGATGTCATGCAGGAGACCTGTGTTTCCGTGACCTGGATGCGTCTGTGTGCGAAGCTGCTCCTTTTGACCGGGGACAGCCGGTATTACGCCTTTATCGAACGCACGGGATTCAACGCGCTCTTCGGCGCGGTGA
Organism: uncultured Eubacteriales bacterium; assembly: GCA_902782865.1. Lineage (GTDB taxonomy): Bacteria > Bacillota > Clostridia > Christensenellales > Aristaeellaceae > RUG756. The sequence continues at coordinate 6,988 of CACZOZ010000290.1, read as the reverse complement.
ACCTGTACGGCCTGCCCCAGTATGACAGGCAGTCGAGGTCCTTCATGAGCGCCCTGCCCTTTGACAGCTACAGCCCCCTTGTTTCAGGCCGCCGCGGCATCGGCATCGGCGGGCTGAAACGTTTTTCTTTCGGCGGCTTTTACGGGTGCTGCGCGTGCATCGCCTCGGCGGGGATCGCGCTCCTTCCCCTGACAGCCGTTCTTCAGGCCGCGGACGGCGTTTATGTCAACGCCCTGTTCTCCGGCACGGTGGCTTTCAGGAACGCGGACGGAAGGCGCGTCAGGCTGACCGCCCGGAGCGCCTATCCCCGGACCGGAAGCATGCGGATCACGGTGGACACCGCGGAGGGCCCCGCCGCGTTCACGCTCCGGCTGCGCGTCCCGGAGGATCTGAGGGGAATGGAGATATTCGTGAACGGAGACCGGGTCGACACGGGGGCTATGGAAAAGGGATATGTGTGCGTCAGGCGTCTCTTTTGCTCCGGGGACACGGTTAAGATCCGCGGCCGGATCCCCCTGATCCGGGAGAGGATCGGTACAAGCGACGCTTTCCGTTACGGCTGCGTGGTGCTGGCCCGGGACGAACAGAAGGATCCGGATATCGAAACCCCCATCGATGTGCCCGATCCGATCATTTGGCGGATGCTTCCGCCGGGAGAAAACGAAATGGTGCGTGTCAGCATCGATCAGGCGCCGGGCATGAAGCCCCTGATCCTGACGGATTACGCCTCCTGCGGCAAGCGGTGGGACCGGGACGGGAGCCGGGTCACGGTGTGGTCGAGACGATCCAGAGCAGCCGGGCCTGACGCGGAACGGAAAAGCGGAGGGTAAAAACGCCGCCGCTGCCGGTCAAAGTTTCACCGGTGTCCTCGTCTTTGAGGCAGTATCCATCCCCGCCGGCGGCGAAGGGAAGGACGACGCTCAGGGTGTCCTCCAGGCACTTTTCCTGGCGGAAGGCCAGCAGTGCTCCGGAAGCTGTATCCGGGTCGTGGAAGGCGCAGGCTGTGAATCCGTAGGTATCCTTTTCCGTGTGCCACGGTGTCAGCACATAGAGATCCTTCAGCAGGTAAGGGCTCACCCGCTTCCATTCGCTCAGGCCCCGGCGGAGGATCCCGAAGTCCTGATCCGGGTCCTGGGTGAACTGAGAGTCCACGTTCATGACCGGCAGATAGGACGCGCGCCACACGTACATGTCCAGTTTCCCGGTGGGGGACAGCTGGGACGGCTTTTCCTTATTATTGGCGCCGCAGAAGGGTATCCAGCGGTTGAACGCGGTGGTCATGGAAAGGCGCAGGGCCGTGGTGGTGCGGTCCGCGTCGCTGCGCAGCAGCGGCACGCCCCGGCGCAGGGATTCCAGGTCATTCCTTCCGCCGCCGCTGGCGCAGGAATCCACGAAACCGCAGCCGCCCCAGGACAGGGTGCCGGCGATGATCTCATCCCACAGGCGGTAATGGGCGTCGATGAAGCGGCACTCGGTGATGCCTCCGCGGTCATCGCCCTCCAGGCTGTCCAGATGGCGCCACAGGGATGCCTGATCACTGTTGTTGTCCTCGCGGTACAGTTCCACCCGGTTCTCCCGGAGGGTCTTCAGGATGCGTTCCAGGGTCCACTTGAAGCAGGCGGGATCCCCGATATTGTTGCTGATCGCCCGTTTGCCCGGTATCCGGACGGCCCAGCGGGGATCGTAGCCCCAGTTTTCCGCCAGGGCCTCCGGATCCGTGACCCGTTCGGGCTCGAACCACATGATGGTCTTCATGCCGTGCGCCCGGGCAAAATCCGTGGACTGCCGAAAGGTGTCCCCGGGCCACTTCAGCGGGTCCAGCGTCCAGGTCCCCACGGTGCCCCACCAGTCCGTCTTCGGGCTGGAACCGTCGGGAGAAACGTACCAGCCCGCGTCGAACCACCGGTAGTCCACCTTCACGTCCTCCGCGATCATCTTTTCCAGGGTGGGACGCCAGGTGGTACAGTCCTCCGAGATGCTGCCGTCGGAATTGGGCCGCCCGGTATCGCCGGCGATGCAGCAGGTGGAGAACGGGACGAGACGGGCCTGCCGGCCGTCCGCTTTGGGAAGGTTGTGAGCGATGAACCAGCTGCGCCAGAAGTTGACGGCATAGTCCTCGCTGCGCACCTGATAGGGCGCCCGCACGAACAGCGCGGTGCGGATCTTTTCGCCGGGACGCAGCTTTGTCCTCAGACGGTTGACGGCCCCGGCCCGGTATTCCGTCACGCCTTCCGCCGCGTCATAGCGGAAGTCCGCCCGCCAGGTCCCGGCCCAGCCGATGGCCAGCATCACGCCGCCGTCGCCGTATTCCAGGTCGAAGTACGGGAAGCTCACATGGGTGGCCCGCCCGGTGTTGCTTTCAAAGTGCCGGGGCTGGCAGGATACATCCAGCGCGTAGGGCCGGTAATCGTTCCCGTGATCCCCCAGGATCCCTTTGAGCGCGGGATATTTCCCTGGAAAGGTCAGTACGGTCTCGGCGTCCTGAAGCACCGGGGTATCTCGAACGCCCCGGTTCTCGAACCACACGGTCCATTCCGAGACACCGTATGACGCGTAATGGGAACAGCGCAGCGTCACGACAAGGCCGTCGCCCTTCCGCCAGATCATCTCGGCGGTCTCTTTGCCCTCTTCCCGCGTGATCTCACAGCCAGTGCGGACGAACTCGCTCTCCGGGAAGCCTGCGATGGTCCGGCCGCCGTAAGTGAAGCGGAAGGGGAACGAGGCCGGGTCGTCAAGGACCGCTCTGTACCAGGCGTCGGCCCGGGGGTTTCGGTAAGACACGCGCATGTATATCATCTCCCTGTGGGATTTGAGCTCATATCTGTCTTATTATGACATGATAAGCCCGTTTGGGCAACAGGATCATTTCCCGATATCAGTCAGTAAAGACATGATCTTTGAAAAAGGAGTGCGGCATATGGACAGGATGGATGTTTGGGGCCAGGGCGCGATCTTCGCTTTTTCCGGCTTGGAGGGGAAAACGGACTACTTCAGTCAGCTCAACGGTTTTCTGTCGGGCGACCGGCCGGGGATCCGCTTCATCACCCCGGCCCGGTTCGAGATCAGCATGGACACCACCGGTGTCTCGGATCTCACCTGGGAGATCGTCGCTTCCGATATCGTCCTGGGGAAGGTCCTCATCGGGGATGAGCGGAAAAGGTTCTGCGTCGCATTCAAGTCGAACGCGACGCTGGTGGGCCTGTGCCCCGAGGGGCGGCTCAGGCTCGTGTTCGATCAGGGAAAAGCGGATGATAACGTGACGCTGACCACATCCCGGTCCGGTGAAGACTGCTTCTTCTGCCTGTCCCTGGAGGGGGACACCGGGTGCGATCCTGATGAAGTGGAAGCTGTCATCCTGAAGCGTTCCGCCTTTTTTGACCGGTTCGACATATCGGATCTGGAGGAAAATGTGGGGAAGACGTATCTGCACGCCCTGTCCGTCATGAAGTCCCAGGTCTATGCGCCCCAGGGGATCTTCAGGCATTACTGGACGACGCCCGACCGGTATCCTCACGGAAAACTGTGGCTGTGGGACTCCTGCTTCCACAGCCTCGGCAATCATGTGATCAGCGATGACCTGGCCAAAGACACGATCCTGTCCCTGTTCGATGTCCAGATGCCGGACGGCATGATCCCTCACGCCTCGTCGGTGGACTGGCATTCCGCGATCACCCAGCCGCCCCTGATCGCCTGGAGCGTGGAGAAGATCGTCAGGCGGACGGGGGATACGGCCTTCGCCGCGCAGTGCTATGACGGGCTGGAAAAATACCTGAAATGGGACATGGACCACCGCAGGACCCCCTCCGGCCTGTTCTTCTGGCACATCAACAGGGATATGGCCAACAACCGGTGCGACGAGTCCGGCATGGACAACTGCTCCCGCTTTGACGATGTGGAGGAGATGGAGTGCATCGATTTTTCCTGCTTCATGAAGCGGGAAGCGGATGCCATGAGTTTCCTGGCTCAGACGCTCCAAATGGATGAAGACGCGAAACGGTGGGCGGCATACGCGCAGGAACTCAAACGTCTGATCAACGAGCGCCTGTGGGACGAAACGGACCGGATGTACTATGACTTTGAAATGAAAACGCAGGCACTGCACCGCTTCAGGTCCATCTGCTCCTTCATGCCCCTGTTCGCCGGCGTCTGCTCCGAAAGCCAGAAAAACGCCCTGACCGCGTCCCTGAGGGATCCGAAGGGATTCAAGGCGGCTTTTCCGATCCCGTCGATATCCGCCTCCGAAAAGTCCTTCGGTACGGATATGTGGTGCGGCCCTGTGTGGATCAACTATGTTTACCTGATCGCGGAAGGCCTCTGCCGCTGCGGGGAGAAGGAACTGGCGGATGAGATCGTCCGGGACACTGTCAGGGGGATCGCCCGGGTCTTCATGAACGATGGGGTGTTCTACGAGTATTACGACAGCCGGTGCCTGATCTCGCCCCCCAGGCTCCGCCGGAAAGGCGCGCCGGTCAGCCCCTATATCGGCTCGCGACGGATCACACAGACCATCCGGGACTACGGATGGACCGCCACGCTCTATGCGGCTCTCGTCCACGAACACCCGGATCTGTTCCCTTCCGGGGCCTGATCCGGCCGGGAAAGTAAACGGAGCCGCCGGATGATATCCGGAGCTTCCATATCGGTCCGCATGACTCCGATGTCATGCGGATCTTTTCAGTGGTCGATAAAAAATTATCGTAATTCGATAAAAATATATTGACAATCGAATTGACAGGGTGTACTCTGTGTGTGCAGTATCATGAACGGGGAGGGATCAAGAATGGATCAGAAAAAGCTTTCGGCGTCTCTTAAGGCTATCATCATCGGGGTGGGAATATGCGGCCTGATCGTATATTTCGCCGTGCTGCCCATCGTGGGGCTCAATATCGCCGGGGCCTATCCCGATGCCGCCGGGGCCTTCTGGCCGTGGCTGATCTTCCTGTGGCTGACGGCCGTTCCCTGCTATGCCGTCTTGTTCATGGGCTGGAAGATCGCGGCCAATATCGGCCTGGACCGGTCTTTCTGTACTCAAAACGCGCTGCTGCTCAAGCGGGTGGCTTATCTGGCCGCGTGGGATACCCTGTTCTTCTTCCTGGGGAATCTGACGCTGCTGCTCCTTGACATGAACCATCCGTCGGTGCTGCTATTGTCCCTGCTGGTATGCTTTGCCGGAGCGGCTGTGACGGTGGCCGCTGTGTGCTTGTCCCATCTGGTGCTGAAGGCAGCGGAACTGCAGGCTGAGAGCGACCTGACGGTGTGAGGAGGCGGGGACATGGAAGGTGAGATCGTTTTCAACATCGACGTGATGCTGGCAAAACGCAAGATGAGCCTGACGGAGCTGGCCCAGCGGGTGGGCATCACCCCGGCCAATATGTCCATCTTAAAGACCGGAAAGGCCAGGGCCGTCCGCATCAGCACCCTGGCCGCCCTGTGCGAGGCGCTTGACTGCCAGCCGGGTGACCTGCTGGAATACCGGGTACCGGGGAATAAATGATCGTCAAGCTGATCCAGCCCCGGATGATCAAACGGCCCATGGATACGGACCTGAAGCTGCACATGGCGCCGCCCCTGGGGCTGCTCACGGTGGCCGCGGTGCTTCTGCCCGCGCATGAGGTCACGGTGGAAAACGAGAATGTTTCCCCGGTGGACCTTACGGATACGCCGGACATCGTCGGCCTTTCCGTCACCGTGGACGTGCTGCCGCGGGCGATGGAGATCGCGAAAAAGTACCATTCCCGCGGGATCCCCGTCGTGGCGGGGGGCATCCATGTGACCACCGCCGCGGACACGATCCCCGGGGACGCCTTTGACGCCCTGTGCGTCGGCGCCGCCGAGGGCACCTGGCCCGATATCATGGAGGATCTCAAGCGCGGGACGCTCAAAAAGCTGTACCGCTGCAAAGGCCCGCTGCGGGCGGAAGACATCGTTTCTCCGGCTTATGAGCTGATCGCGTCCTCGCCCTACCTATACTGCAATGTGGTGCACACCAGCCGGGGCTGCCCCTTCCGGTGCGATTTCTGCTATAACTCCGGCCGGGAACACCGGTATGTCAACCGCCGCGTCGAGGATGTGCTCGCGGATATCCGGGCGACAGGGCAGCGGCACATCCTGTTCATCGATGACAATTTCACCGGTGACCGGGCCTGGACGATGACCTTTTTGAAGCGGATACAGCCCATGGGCCTTATATGGAACGCGGCTGTGTCCATCGACGCGGCCTTTGATCCGGAACTGATGGACCTGATGCGGGACAGCGGCTGCCGCAGCCTCTTCATAGGTTTTGAGAGCATCAGTCCGGCGTCGATCGCCGGTGTGCATAAGAGGCAGAACCATATCGATGATTATGAGCGGGCGGTCCGTGAGATCCACGGCCGCGGGATCATGATCAACGCCAGTTTCGTTTTCGGGCTGGACGGGGATACGCCCGGGACATTCAGGGCCACCCTGGACTGGATCGTGAGGAACAGGATCGAGACTGTGACGAGCCATATCCTGACGCCCTATCCCGGCACGGTCCTGTATGACCGGATGCGTTCGGAGGGCCGCATCCTGACGGATGACCTGTCGAAATACAATACGGCCCATGTGGTGTTCCGCCCAAAGGGCATGACGCCGGATGAGCTGTATGAGGGATATCTGTGGATGTACCGGCAGGTCTACAGCCTGAGGAACATCATCCGCCGCCGGCCCGAAGATCGCCGGCAAAGGATGAGCTACTGGCTGTTCAACCTTTTCTACCGGAAATACGGGCGTTTCACGGATCGGCTGTGCCGGTGCGTCACCTATGAACGTGTGGGCCGCGCCGCGAGGTACCTGTCCTATTATATGGACAGGAAACGTTTGCGCCGTTCCCCGGGGCGGGATCTGCCGCTGAAGACCGAAAATGAGCCGGCTGTACGTTAAGGGGCTGTTGCACAGCCCCGCGCACGAAAATCTGACGATTTCCGTGCGATGTCATCAGAGGTATGAACCCTTCACCGATCCTGCG
>CACZOZ010000289.1:0-9333 GCA_902782865.1 uncultured Eubacteriales bacterium | reverse complement strand
GGCCTGCTTTTTGGTCAGCAGTTTCTCCGCCATGTCGGCGATGATCTCCAGCACTTCCTTGTGCGATGAGATCACCGCCTCGCCCTCATAGTCCCCGCGCACCATGGCCTGGCAGATCATGCGCACCATCCACATGATGCCCGTGATATGGTCCAGATGCTTGTGGGTCACGAAGATGTGCCGCATAGCCTTCCAGTCAAGGCCCGCGCTCTTCAGCTGGCGCAGCACACCGTTGCCTCCGCCCCCGTCCACCATGAAGTATTCCCCGTTCTCTTCCAGGACGAAGCAGGTGTTGTAGCACTCGGTCACCAGGGCATTGCCCGTGCCCAGCATGGTCAGTTTCATGGTCGTCTCCTTTTTAAGCCGGATCCCGCCAGATCCGCTGCTGATAATATCCTTCAGTTCCCGAGCAGTTCACGGAGCCTGCCCAGCCGCCGGAGCGCTTCTTCAAGGGTGCTCTCCTGCCGCGCGAAATGCAGGCGGATCAGGTGGTTGACCGGCTCGCGGAAAAAGCTGGATCCCGGCACGGCGGCCACGCCGATGTTTTTGATCATCCACTCGCAGAACATTAGATCGGTATACCCTTCGAACATCGGCAGGGCCAGGAAGTCCGATATATCCAGCATCACGAAATACGTGCCCTGGGGCACATTGTGCTTAAGACCGATCCTGTCCAGGCCGGAAAGGAAATAGTCCCGCTTGCGCGTGTAGAGTTTGAGCAGATCATCATAATAGCTGTCCGGGAGCGTGAGCCCCGCGATGGCCGCTTCCTGAAGAGGCGCCGCCGCGCCCACGGTGAGGAAATCGTGCACCTTTTTGGCGCCCTCGATCACCTCCGCCGGGCCGCAGATATATCCCAGCCGCCATCCGGTGACCGAATAGGTCTTGGACAGAGAATTGCACGTGAGGGTGTGATCGAACATACCGGGCAGGGACGCCACGGCCGTGTGCGTGTTAGGGGCGTACACCATGTGCTCGTACACCTCATCCGTCACCACGAAGGCGTCGTACCGGAGCGCCAGTTCGCCGATCCCCGTCAGTTCCTCCCGGGTGAACACCTTGCCGCAGGGATTGGAGGGATTGCAGATGATGATGGCCTTGGCCCCCTGACGGAACCCGTCCTCGATGAGCCCGATATCGAAGGAGTAATCCGGCGGGACCAGTGGGATATAGATGGGATCAGCGCCGCTCAGGATGGCGTCAGCGCCGTAATTCTCATAGAAAGGCGAAAACACCATCACCTTGTCGCCGGGATTGCAGATGGTCATCATCGCGGCCATCATGGCCTCGGTGCTGCCGCAGGTGACGCACAGCTCCGTATCGGGATCCACGTCACGGTGAAGTGTCTTTGACACCTTCGCGGCCAAAGCGGCCCTGAAATTCGGCGCGCCAAAGGTCACGGAATACTGGTGGGGCCCCTCGAACGCGGCCTTCTTCAGCGCCTCCATCATCTCCTTCGGCGGGTCGAAATCCGGGAATCCCTGGGACAGGTTGATGGCGCCGTACTCATCGCTGATGCGCGTCATCCTCCGGATCACGGAATCGGTAAAGGTGCCCACCCGTTCACTCAGTTTCGGCATCGAACTATCTCCTTTCGGCGGTCATGGCGATATAGCCGGTCACGGCGCGAAGGCCGTCGACCAGCGCCTGTTTCCCGTAAGCGTAGCCCACGCGGAAGCTTTTGGGATGCCGAAGCAGTCCCCGGGGGTCACGAAAGAGCCGGTCTTATGGTACATATCCTCACAGAACTCATAGGACGGGATATCCATATCATACCCTATCAGGGCCGTGGTGCCCGCCCGCGGCTTCACGTAACCCACATGGGGCTCGGCCCTCACCCACTCATCCAGGATGCGCAGGTTCTCCCGCACGATGCGCCGGCTGCGCGTAAGCAGCGCATCGCTGTGCCTCAGGGCCAGGGCCGCCAGCATCTCGTCGAATATCCCGCAGGAGATCAGGTCGTAATCCCGGTGGGACCGGAAGCTCCTGAGGGCGTCCCCGTCCCGGCAGGCGATCCAGCCCAGGCGCAGCCCGGCCAGGGAGAACACCTTGGACATGTTGCCCACGGAAATGCCTTTCTCATACAGGTCCGCGATCGAGGGCGCCCAGCCGTCCTCCTGCCCGAGGTGACGGTACACCTCGTCGCACAAGAGATACGCGCCCGCTTTCCGGGCAATGTCCACGATCTCAAGGAGCGTCTTTTCGTCCATCAGGGAGCCGGTGGGATTGTTGGGGTTGTTGATCACGATCATCTTCGTGCCCTTTGCCGCGAGGCGCCTCAGCTCATCAAGATCCGGCAGCCAGGCGTCCTCCCCGCGCAGCTTGAGGATCCTCACATCCGCCCCGTAGGATCCCGGGATGGAGTACAGCTGCTGATAGGTAGGCATCACGCTCACCACCCGGTCCCCCGGGGATATCAGGGAATAGAACACGTGATGATTCGCGCCCGCCGCGCCGTGAGTGGGCACCACATGCTCCGGGCGGATGGTCTTGTACAGGGCGCACACGCCGTCCAGGAATTCCGGCCGGCCCTCGATATCGCCGTAGGTCATGCGGCGGGAACACAGCCGGTCGAGAAAGGAAAGTTTATCCTCCCCCGTCAGGTCGAACAGCTGATCCGGGCTCAGAGAGTCCACACAGGTCTCGGCGATATTGTATCTCGCGCCGGTCTCATACCGGTTCATCCACTCTTCCACCATAAACGGCCGGATGTCCATGTCGTCCCTCCCCCGGGAATGCCCCCGCAATGATCACGCGCGAGCGATCTGAAGTAAACAGTATCACAAAAAAGAGACCCGGCGCAAGGCCGGGCACGCGCGTATGAAAAGGAATACAGGGGAAATGCAGACAGGGATGGATGAACACGGAGGGAGGCGGATCGGAAGGGGCAGCTCGCTGCACCTTCAAGGCACCTTGTTGTACCTTAATGGATCAAACATGCCGCATGAAATTTTTCGCAGGCTGCATCTCTAAACTGTGTCATCCCGAGCGAGTACGCCCGCGAGGGATCTGTTCTGCGGCATGCGTGCCCCGCGCGGGGAAATGGCAAGCACTTACCTATGTCCTGACATAGTACACCATTATTTCTGACTGCTGATTTGATCAACTACAAATTCTGTAAGGAATTTGTTCCGCAATGACCGCAAGGCCAAATCATGCGCGTAAGCGCAATTCATGCGAAGCAATTCATGAACTTTGTTCAATTCATCCTTCTTCTGCTCATTGCTATCTGCTAATTGCTAATTGCTAATTTGTTTACCTTTGCCACAAAAACGGCATGAAGATGGGCAGCTGCTTTTCCCAGTCGGCCTCGCAGTGCCTGCCGCCCACCTGGCAGTAGAGCTCCGCGGCGCCGCCCCGGGCGATGATCTTGTTGGCGGTCACCCGGTTGGTCCTGTACAGCCAGGACTTGGTGTCCTCCCGCTCGGGATCCTCCACGCCGCCGTAGCCCTCCATGGTGCCCCAGGAAAAGAAAGCGCGGGTGTCCGGGCTCATGTCGATATTGTTCATGTCGTGCCACAGCTTGCCGCTCACGCTCCCGATGGACGGGGACACGCAGGCCGCCTTGGAGATGTACTGGTTGTACCTCACCAGGCCGTAGATGGCCATGAGGCCGCCCATGCTGGATCCGCCGATGCCGGTGCACTCGCGGAAGGGGATGGTGGGGAAATTCCCGTCGATATAGGGCTTCAGCTCATATATCATGGCCCGCATGGTCATCTCCCCCAGGGCGTCCACGCCCTTGAGCCAGCCGTATCCCGTGCCGTAGGGCAGGTACTCCGCCAGGCGCTTGTTGCCCTCATGGGCGCACTCCATCCCCACCACGATCATGGGCTTGTCCCACCCGGCCAGGAAATCCTCCATGCCCCAGGACTTGCCGTAGGTGGCATCCTCGTCCCGGAACAGATTGTGCCCGTCAAAGAAATACATCACCGGGAACCGCCCGGGCTGATCCGGCACGTGGATATGGAGCGGCCGGTGGGCGTCCAGGTTCTCAAAATAAAAGTCCTGTATGATCAGCATGTGCTTCTCCTATTTTGCGTGATCGCAGTATTATTCCACCTCATCCGTCAAACTTCGTTTGACACCTTCTCCAAAGGCGAAGGCTTTTGGAAACTGTGCCACCACAGCACAAGCACTTTAGCAGCGACGTCAAACCGGATCCTCGTTGAGCCTTCTTCTATGGAGCACGGAGATGAGCACGTCCTGTGGCTGTTTACCTCATCCGAGCTCCTTCGTCGCCCGCCTTTCCCAGGGTGGAAGGCTTTGGATCGGAAGCTGGATGAACTCGAGGGATCTTCAAGCGATATCGGTACGCGCAGAAGAGCTCCTGCGTGAATCTGGTCGAGCGAACGAAGTGAGTAGACGGTAGCAGGCTTTGCCTGACGGATGAGGTCAGTGTTCACCGCGGATCCCATCGGTAATACTTCGCGGCGTTTACTCGATCCCTCTCCGCTGCTTCACCTGTTCCCGGATCTCCCGGTACACGGCGGCGTCAAGCACTTTCCTGCGATACTTCGGATCCTGATAGGCTTTCTGCAGTTTTCGGAATTTCCCCATCGTGGAGATATCATCTGCGCAGCTCATGGCGATACCGCCGGTCAGCACACTGAAGATCAGGTACAGAAAGCCGAGGCCGGATCCTGTGGTCTTTTCAATGACCGCTGTGACGAGCGCGCCGCCGATCCCCGCCGCAGCGGCCATCAGCAGCCTGCGGCGCACGGCAGGCGCGAACGGGTTTTCCTTCATTTCCGGGATCGCCGATCTGGGCACTTTCAGCTGCTCCGTGATATAGCTTTCAATGGCACTCATGCTGATATCAGGATCGGATCTGTGCAGATCCGTTGAAACGGCTTGATGCCATTCGCCCTGCTCCAGTGTGGTCCTCTCGGAATAGGGCTTATCAGAGGTCGTAACATTGAGCATATGCTCGATCTCCACTTCCATCTCGCGTCTGCGGGAAGATGACATATTCTCGATCTCCCGAAGAGCGGCCTCGTGGAGCGCCTCATCCGACATGATAGTGTCCAGATCCACATCTGAGTCCGCTTCTTCCTGAAGCGGCGCGGCGGCCTCCGCCTCATCGTCATCACGCAGCAGCGCGATGGACTGGATCCTGCCTTTATAGATCGCCACGATCGCCGCGTGCCTCGGCACGCAAAAATACCCGATGTATTGATCCTTTGAATGGCAGGGCACCCTGACCTTCCCGCACTGGGCGAATTCGATCTCCGCCGCGTCTTCCTCCAGCCTGTGAGACAGGATCGTGTCGCGGATCACCCGATACTCCCTGCTTTTGAGCTGCTTCATTCTCCGGCTCGCCGAGGTGGCCGATCCCTTCCCGCCGGGCACATGTGTCATGAAGATCCACAGCGCCGTGCTCGCCAGCGCCAGGATCCCCGTAAAGAGCATGAACCATTTGGGACCTCCACCGGCCGCGACAGCGAAACTCAGCACAAAGAGGATCAACGGCACAATAAAGAAAAACCACATCCCGACTTTCAGTAACAGCGTATCGCCGCGCTGACTGGAGCGTTCCCTTTGGAGGTATTCCTCAGCCGTTTTGCATTCGTCTTCCAAGGTCAGCGCGTGAACGATCTGTACGCCCTCATGATCGGGCTGCGGTCCGCTGTATTTGAGGATGCTCTGCGTCAGCAGCTGCTCCTGTTTGGATACAGCGGGCATTTCCTCGTCGTCGCTGACAGGGAGCAGCGAAAGGATGAAAAGCACGGCAGAGATCAGCAGCAGTCCGGGCAGGATGACCGTTCCGCCGATCACCCATGAGGCTTTATCCGCTTCAACGGCATACATGGCCCAGAACCAGAGACCCGTGATAACAGCCAGGATCAGATAAAACAGGGCTTCCAGCCGCTTCTCACGGCGTTTCCGCAAGGTATACTTTTGATCGCGTTCACCGGCATCGGCGTAAGGAAACAGCAGCGCCGTTTCGGCCGCGAGCTGCTGTGAACGGTCAAGCTCCCGTTGGCTTCTGCTGGTAAACCAGAGGATCACGATCCCCACACACAGCGCGAGGATGAGCACAATGCCTGTGATACGTCTCGCTTCACCTTCCGCGGATGCTCCGACCACAAGGGAAAACAAGGCGAGCATTCCGACGAAAATAAAGAAACGGTGGGCAAAACGGTTCAGTCTCGCACCGTATATCCTGAAACGCTCATTCCTGTTCATACCGCGACCCCCTTTAAACTATTCATGCCTGTTGAGGACGCTGCCATCGATCCCGATATGGTCCGGCGTCACCTCCGGCTATTCAGGCTTGCTTCCGTCGTCCCTGATATTCATCTTCTCCGTCAGGTCCTTCAGGCTCTTGTCGTGCTGCTCCTGAGAGATAGCGCCGCTCTTGAGGAACAGGTCCAGCGTGCGCTTCTGATGTTCGAACAGCCGCCGGTTCTTCTCCTCGTGGCTGAGGGCTTCCCATTCCGGGTCGTTTATCTCAAACTCGATGTTATGATGATGCTTCATCGTTACGCTCCTTTAAAGTTATAAGCTCAGTCGCTCCCAAAGCCGTGCTCCCCTTCCGCCAAAGGGATCTCGCGGCTGACCATATTCTCGATGCGCACGTACGTGCCGCGCTCGATAGCGAGGATCACGGCGTCGATGTTCTCTTCCGTGCCCTGGATCTCCATGGTGACGCTGCCGTCCAGCTCGTTTTTCACCCAGCCGGTGCACCCATAACCCGACGCGGCGTGCCTGGCCCTGTAGCGGAAACCCACGCCCTGGACCCAGCCGTAAAAGATGATGTGCCTGCGGATCATGGATGATACCCTGTATCGCGGCACCAGGCGGCGATCGCTGTCACCAGGTCCAGCGGCAGTCGATCGGAATACGGGATCCGGATGGAGCCCTTGCTGTATCCGCAGCCGGCCGCGTCCAGCTCATCCGCGAAACGCTCCACAGCCTCAGGCCCGGGATACAGGCCGATGTGTTTCTTCTGGGCGGCGAAATGGATGATGTTGTGCCCCTGCCAGTAAGTGGGCATGGACCAGGATATCCTCTCCTGAGCCTCGGGGAGCGATACGCGGATGGCTTCCCGCACGGCCTGAAGCATAGCCCGCGTGCCCTCATCCTGGGCGAGGATATACTCATCTATCGTTTTGGGCGCGCTGCCGCAGAAATGATGCTGATCCGTGTTTTTGAATGTCCGGCCGCATTGGGGGCATGTCCACATTTGGGTCACTCCTTCGGCTTCTCCAGAAGGCGCTCAGCCCACGCCCGGTCGATGATCGGGCCGTCCTCCCGGATGGGCTTGAGCCTGGGCAGGAACGATTTGTTGATCATGTCGTAGAATTCCTGATTGAACACGATATACCTCTGGCCCTGGGCGTGCAGGATCTGGAATCCCCTCTCCCCCGAATCGGTCATGAAATAGATCAGCTCCGTATTCTTGATATCCGGCAGCTTTTCGCGGTACTTGGACAGGAGGTACACCTTGTATATCTCCATGATCCGGTCATCCAGGCCGCTGTCCAGGATCGCGAGCTTCTCCCGCAGGCGGTTCACGTTGACCACGATGCGTTCCAGGTAGTGGTACTGCTCCAGCTGCAGCTCCTTCTGCATCTCGATGAAGCGCTGGTCCTTCCGCATCCTGAGGGCGTGCTTCGCCTCCCTGTCGTTGATCACCACCTGGATCATCAACCGGTTCGCCATCTGGTGATACATGAAGCCGTACTCCAAGTGGTCCTCATGGCCGCAGTGGGGGCACACGAAGCTGAACAGGCTCCCGTCCCTCACCTTCCGCATCAGCTGGGGATCCAGGCCTGTGTTGATGCTGTCCCACACGGTGACTTCGCTCACCTTTTTACATTCGGGACACGTGACACTTACCTTTCGGCTGATAGACATAGTCGCTCTCCTTGTGATCGGCGGGATCACAGCATTATACTACAGATCCCGCCGGAATGGTACATCAGTCATATTCCGGTTCCGGCCGTCTGCCGACATACGCGTCGACAAGATAATCCCCCTGGTCATGATACCGCTTCACGGTCCCGTTCTTCAGGTCCCAGAACACGATCGACCCATGGCCTTTCGCCTTGTTTGTGATCATTACCTGCTGCATGAACGTCTGCGTTCTGTAGTCGTATCCCCAAGTGATCTGCACGTCCGGGGACTGCAGATTCATCTCCACGCTCTTCGGCCAGTCGAACTTTTTCTTGTTTTTACTGATCGAAACGCTCCATATCCAGGGGTACTTGTTCCTGATATATACGATGCCGACACCCGTTCCGACATTCAGCGTTTTATAGTCGGTCCACAGTTCCGCGGCGTCACCCGTATAAGTGTAAGGCTCTCCGGTCGCTTCGACCATCCCGGCCCTTCTCCCGCCCTCTTTCTGTTCCGCGCCTATGTAAACATAATAGTATCCGCCCCAGTTCCTTTCCAGCACCACATTGGCCTTTTCAAGCACGTCCGCTATATCCGTTTTGACGGTATAGACCGTTCCCTTGCGCGTGATCTCCATTTTGGGATCCATGTCGTACCTGCATTCCGCCAGGGGAAACAGCACCTCCGGATAATAAACCAGCTCGTCGATCGATGTCGGGACGGTCTCGCTCGTCCAGGCTTCCGACTGAGCGACGATCTCGTCCATCAGTTCCTGAAACTTGTGCGACTGCAGATGGGCAAAGCTGAACAGATCATACTGTTTCTTTTCGTCATTCGTGGTTTCCGCGCAGGCGATCACCGTATCCACGCAGAGCAAAACCAGAAGGATCAGCGCAATGATTTTTTTCATACGATCTTACTCCTCCCTGAGGTCATGGGTACATTTTTATCAGGATCCCGGCAGACACACCGGATATCATGACCGATACGATGCCTGATGATCTTTCAATTGATCCGGCTTTTAATACCCGGGCAGCCACCTGCCGCAGAAATACGGTTTCCTGTAGCGCTTCCCGCATCCCGCGCACACACCGGTATCCACGCACAGCGGCGTGCCGCACTCCCGGCAGGTATACCTTCTCATCTCCTCCCCGAGGAACCCGTATACCCCATAGTCCTTGATATACTCCAGGTTATTGATGGGCGATTCCGTCAGAACAAATCGTTCGCGGTAAGATTTATCCTTCTCTTTCAATTGCTCACACGGAAAGCCCGGGCACAGGCCGCAGTGACCGTATCCCCCTTCGAGCCTTTTCCCGCACCTGAGGATCCCGCATTTCCGCTGGAGAAATGTGGGCAGTATATCGTCCGGCGGGCAGTTGCGGCATCCGGGACAGGGATCGAGATCCTTCTGGAACATGTAGCACAATGTGCAGTCCAGGCCGCAGGGAGCGATCATATCGGGCGTGAACATGGGGGGACCTCCTG
>CACZOZ010000288.1:0-9431 GCA_902782865.1 uncultured Eubacteriales bacterium | reverse complement strand
GCTGTGCCACATCCACTTCGCCGAGAACGACCGGCAGCTGCCCGGGAACGGCCATATCGATCTTGAGGCCATCCTGCGGGCCCTTCATGAGATCGATTACCGCGGCACCATCGTGATCGAGGCCATGACCCGGCCCTACGGCAGCTTTTCCGACCGGCTCAATATCTGGCGGGATACCGTGAAAGAGAGCGTGGACAGGGACCTGAAAGTCTCCGTCGCATACCTGAAGGATCTGATGGCCGCTATATGAGCGGCCGCAAAACAGGAGGGATCTTATGACCATCGCCATCGGAAACGACCATGTGGGATATCAGCTCAAGCAGATCATCATCCCGCTGCTGGAGAGCAAAGGGTACACCGTGAAGGACTTCGGCTGCTTCACCGGTGATGAGATCCGGCAGTACCCCATCTACGCCGACCGGGTGGCCCGGGCGGTGGCCGGCGGGGCGTGCGAAAAGGGCATCCTGATCTGCGGGACCGGCGCGGGCATGGAGATCGCCGCGAACAAGATCAAAGGCATCCGGGCCGTGTGCTGCTCGGAGCCCTATACCGCGAAGATGGCCACGGAGCACAACAACGCCAACATCCTGTGCTTCGGCGCCCGGGTGGTGGGGAGCGAGATGGCGAAGATGATCGTGGAGGCTTATCTGGACGCGCGTTACGAGGAACGGCACCAGGTGAGGATCGACATGATCACGGAGATGGAGGAAAATAACGCGCTGCACAAGATGATCCCGGACGACGAATGACCCTCCGGAGCCATATCGGCAAAAAAACATCCGGACCGTTTTGTAAGATCCGGATGTTTTTATGCGGCGCGCCTGCCCGGCCGGGTCCCTCAGTCCGGCTCTTCTTCCGCGGGCGGCAGGATCGTGAATGTCTTCGTGATGCTGCCGGTGAAGTTCCCCTTCCCGGTGATGACGGCCCGGCCGGTGCCCGGGTCGATATTGCCGCGGTATTCCACGGTATAGTCCTTTCCCTCCTCCAGGGTGACCGTTTCGCCGCCGACCTTCGCTGTCACGGTGGGCGCGGGCGTGACGGGCTCGCCCGTCCAGGGCAGGATGTCACTGTCGAGCACAGCATACAGGATCTTCACCGGCTTGACAGTGAAGGTCTTTTTGATCGTGCCGATATAATTGCCGATCCCCTTCACGGTCATCTCCGCGGTGCCGGCGTCCACGTTGCGTTTATAGGTGACGGTGTAATCCCTCCCCGCTTTGAGCCGACGCGTTTTGCCGTTCACGGAGGCCTTCACCGTAGGCGCAGGCGTCTGCTCCCCGCCGGTATAGATCACCGCCGATCTGACCGACGCGCTGCCGAGCCTGACGCGGGTGATCACAAATCTCTTGGTGATCGTGCCCGTGAAACGGCCCACGCCCTTCACGGTCACCCTGCCGGTCCCGGCGTCCACGTTGTTCATGCAGGTCACCGTGTAGTCCTTCCCCTCGGTCAGGGTGACCGTCTCCCCGTCCACTTTGGCGGTCACGGTGAGCGCGGGCGTCTGCTTTTTCCCGGTATAGGGCATTTTGACCCTGCTGAGCTCCGCCTTCAGGATCCTGACCGGCGCGACCGTGAATTTCTTCGTGACCGTGCCCGTGAAAAACCGGCCGATCCCCGTCACGGTCACATGCCCGGTGCCGACCTCCACGTTGTCCGAATAAGCGAGGGTATAGTCCACGCCCTCCTCCAGGGGGTAGTAACTGCCGCACAGCTTCGCCTTGACGGTCACCCGGGGCTCCGCCGGTCGGCCGGTATACACCGTCTTTTTCGGGCTCACCGTCACGGTCTTCAAAACCGCCGGCTTCACCGTGACCTCAAAGCTGAGATACTCATCGGAGAGCCTGGTGATCGGCAGGGTGTAGGCGACCGTCTGGCCCCAGTAAAAGATCTCCTCGTCGAGGGTGAGGACGCTGCCGCTGAGCGTGCCGCCGCGCAGGATCTCCATCTTGTCATACTCGAAGCCGGGGATCTTTTTAAGATCCACTTTATTGCCCTCGGAGGTGACGGGATAGGAGCTCAGGGCCGCCTGGACCGCGGGAGGATCGTCCTCATCGTAATCGATCCGGTACAGGTGGTTGCTCCTGCAGTCCACAAAGGCCTGACGGCCCAGTGTCCTCAGGTCCAGGGTGGTCATCCGGTTGTCGGAACAGATCAGCCTCCGCAGTGCCCCGTTCTTGGAGATATCCAGCGCCGTCAGGCAGTTGTCGCCGCAGTCCAGGTCCGTCAGCTGTTTATTCTTCGACACGTCGAGCCGGGGCAGCCGGTTGCGGGAACAGTTCAGCTCCGTCAGGCTGACACATCCCGAAACATCCAGCTCCCGAAGCTGGTTTTCCCTGCAGTCCACATACTTGAGCTTCGGGTTGCCGCTCAGGTCCAGCCTGGTCAGCTCATTCTGCGCGCATTTTAAGTACTCCAGCTTCGGGTTCCCGCTCAGGTCCAGTTTTTTCAGACCGACATGGAACAGCGTGAGCTTTTTCAGGTTGGGGAAGTACTCGATGCCCTTCAGAGTCTCGAAATGTCCCAGTTCCTCCAGATACCCGTCGAAATCGAATTCCGTGATGCCAAGGCGCGTCTCATCGGGCAGGAAGTCGCTCTCCCCGCAGACGACCCACCGGACCCAGGCGCGGAAATTGACGTCCGGAAATGTTTTCGCGTCGACCGTGACGCCCTTTTTACCCGCGGACACGGCGGCCGGCACGGCCAGGAGAACGAGGAGCAGCGTCATCGCGAGCACCTTTTTCATGACATATCCCTCCCCTGGAAATTTGACGACTCTGTGCAGCATCATCATACCCCCGATCGCCCGGGAACGCAACACCCAAACGGCTCATACCGCCCTGCGCCACATGCCTCTGAGCGTGCCCCCGGAGCGTTAAAAAGGGCCGCGAAGGAACTGACCTTCACGGCTCTTTTTGAGACTGATATACCGCGGTACGTCAGACCCGCGCCGTTTCTCCCGGCCCGATATCGACTTTCACGCCGCGCACGGTGATCCCGACGGGGGCGGTGCCGCCGTTTTCCACGGTCACGCCGTCCTGCCGGGCCGTGATGCGGAGCTTCTGCCCCCGCCATACCAGGGGGAAGGATACCGACCGCCAGCTTTCCGGCAGCTTCGGATCCACACGCAGCTCGTCCTCCACCACGCGCACGCCGCCGAAACCGTACACCGCGCCCTGCCAGATGCCGCCCATGGAGGCGGTGTGGACCCCCATGTCCGACGTGCCCATGTTGGGCCCCAGGTCGATGCCGCCGCAGCCCTCGAAGAAGCGGTAGGCCGTCTCCGCCCGGCCCAGGTCCGCCGCCAGGACACAGTGGGTGGACTTGCTCAGGGAGGAGTCGTGCAGGGTGCGGCTCTCGTAGAAGTCGTAGTTTTTCCGTTTGGTGTCCGGGTCGAACAGGTCCTCCAGGAGCAGCATCAGCACCAGGGTGTCCGCCTGCTTGTGCACCTGGAAGGAGGAGATCTGCTCGTTGTTGTAATCGTTGTAGATAGTGCCCACCGAGCCCGCCTGCTTGTAGGGCGTCAGGTCGATGTGCTTGAGATCCATATACCCGTCGAACTGGTGCACGATGCCGTTTTCATCCGGCCGGGGCAGGTACAGCTTCTCGCGCACCCGGAGGATATCCGCCCGAAGGGCGTCAAAGCGGAACTGCTCATCCAGGCGGGAGCAGGTCTCATCCCCCGCCGCCTTCAGCGCGTCCATGGCCTCAAGGGCCAGGGAAAGGTTATAGTCCGCCATGTAATTGGTGTAGGCGTTGTTGTCCACGTGCTCCTTGTACTCGTCCGGGCCGATCACGTCCAGGATCACGTAAGCCTGACGCTCCTCATCCCAGGTGACCCGGCTGACCCAGAAGCGGGCGGTATCCAGAAGGATCTCGTATCCGCAGCGCCGCATGAAGTCCATGTCCCCGGTCACGGCCTGGTACAGCCTGACGCCGAAGGCCACGTCGGCGGTGATATGCTGCTCGATCATGCCGGTGAGGATGGGGATCTGCCTGCCCGTCACCACGTCCGCCGCGCCCCAGAGGGGGGTCACTTCCCCGTCGGAGATCCAGGCGGCTTCCCAGGGATACATGGCGCCCCTGAAGCCGTTCTCCTCCGCCTTGCGCCGGGCCCCCTGCAGGCCCAGATAGCGGTATTCCAGAAGCGTCCTGGCCGCTTCCGGCTGCGTGAGGATGAAGTAGGGCAGGATGAACACCTCCGTGTCCCAGAAGGAGTGCCCCTTGTACCCCTCGCCGGTGAGGCCCTTGGCGCCGATGCCCACCCGCTCGTCGTCCTTCTTGACCATGATATTGAGGTGATAGAGGGCGAAGCGCAGCAGCAGCTGGTCGAACCCCTTGTCCGTGTCCACGGTCACGTCGATCTTGTCCCACAGATCGTTCCAGGCCCGGCGGCTGTTTTCCTTAAGGGCGTCATAGCCCCTTTGAAGGGCGTCCGCCATCAGGGCCTGCCCGTCCTCCGCCGCCTTCACGGCAGCGGCGGCCTCGTCCATGGCCGCGTAGGCCTTGTCCCGGCTCGTGGTCACGCAGCAGATCTTTTCCACCGTGAGGGGCTTTCCCCGGGGCACGGTATATTCGCTGCGCATGGCCATGTACCGCCTGTCGATCACGGGCAGCGCGGAGCCCTCAGCCTCCCTGCCGTCGATCAGATACCGGTGGGCGGCGAAGAGGCAGCAGGTCACATTTGACTGGACGGTCCTGGAGACCATGCGCATCAGGCGCATGTCAAAGATGCGCTTTTCCCCCTCGTGGAAGTGGGAGGTGCCGGTATTGGTGACCCGGCCGTCGATGCCGCTCTCCAGGCGCACCGCGGCGTCGGCGTCCAGAGGCGTCACCGTGACCCTGAGGCCCAGCAGATGCTCTTCCTCAAGGGACACGAAGCGGTGGAACTCCATATCGAACCGGCCGCCTTCAGGAGCGTGCCAGATAAGGCTGCGGGTGACCTCGCCGGTCCTTAAGTCCATCACCCGCCGATAGTTTTCCACCCTGCCGTCGGTCATGGAGAAGCGCCGGCCGTCGATGGTCATTTCCAGATGGATGAGGTCCGGCAGGTTGGGCAGCTCCGTCACCTCGCCCTCGTCGAAGCGGTCGAAGGTGCCGGCCACCAGCAGGTCCCGGGTCTGCCCCACATAAGCCTCCTCCAGCGCGGCCCGCTGGCCCAGGTACCCGTTGCCCTGGCAGAAGATCGCCTCGCACTTTCCCTGATGCGCGGGATCGAAACTTTCCTCCGCGATCAGCCAGTTCTTCCTGTCGCCCTGCCCGAGATCATATCGCATCATCGCTTTTCCCTCCGTCCGTTCGGTGCTTAAACTATATCATCATCCGGTATCATTTGTGAACACATGTCGGCAAATTCCTTCAGCCGTTATCCTTCCCGCGAAAAACGACGGCGCGGGGCACTCCCGGCAGCAGTTCTAATGTTTCCTCCGGGCAGTTCAGGCCCCGGGGGCTCCGGATCCGCGCCCGCAGGGCATGGTCGGCGGTCAGGGTGTACTCCTCCCCCGCCGGTGTCCTTTTAAAGCTCACGCTCAAGTATCCGCCGGGGAGCCTCACCCGGTCAAGGGCGGCCTTCGTCCATTTCAGGGGCATGGACGGGGCGAATGTGACGCGGCCCTTCTCCCCCGCGGGTAGGATGCCGAAAAAGTACCGGACCACGGGCACGAAGAGCGCGTAGGCCGTCCAGCCCTGCACGGCGCAGCCCCCGTCCGGGCTCATCTCGGAGATCATGCCCGGGCTCACTCTGGAAAAAGTCCCGAGCATGCGCTCGATCAGGTCCAGGGCCCGGTCCGCGTACCCGAAGCGGGCCAGGGCCGCGGCGGCGCAGCCGGTGGAGATGGTCATGGCCCATTCCCGGTCCACCGCGTTCAGATACACGCCCCAGGGGCCGTACAGCGCTTCATTGTCCGGGTTCTCAAGGGCCCGGCGGGCCTTGTCCTCATCGGCCTGCCCGCTCTCCATGGGGGTGAACACGGTCCAGTTCCGGTTGATGATAAAGCCCCTCTCCTCCGGGCCTCCCGGGCAGAGCTCAAGGGACCTTTCCCAGGCCCGGCGCTCCCCGTCGGTCATCTTCAGGTTCGGATCGTTCAGGATCTGACCCATCCGCCGGGCCACGAAATCCGGGGAGGCGCAGGCGTCGCAGTAGGAGCCGGCCCGGTCGTCCCACAGCACCGTGTTGAGCGCTTCCCGTACGCGGCGGTGCTTTTCCCGGGCGGACGCGGCCTCTTCCTCCCGGCCGCACAGGGCCAGCATATCGGCAAAGCACTCCCAGGCCTGGGCGGTGTAGGCGGCGGTGTCGATCATCTCGGCGTTCAGGCCCCGGATCTCGATGATGCCGTAGCCGCTGGGCAGCATGTCCCCGTCATCATCCATCCGGTCGAGCCAGGCCATGCACTGCCGCAGGAAGGGGAGCATCTCCTCCACGAACTTTAGGTCCCCCGTGAAAGCGTGGAAGTGCCATACGGCGGTGACGAAATGGGCGGTCTCCTGGGTGTTGCCCGGGTTGGGGCACAGCCCGAAGGGCGTGATCTCGTGCACCACGCGGCCATTGCCGTTCACGCGCGAAGAATAGTCCGCCAGCAGCTTCAGGGTCTCTTTGACAAGATCGAAGCGCCCCACGCACAGGAGGCCCTGGGCGGCGTAGCAGGTATCGCAGCCGAACCACCAGGGATACTCCGGCAGCCCGGCGGCCTGGCCCCGGCCGAAGGGACCGGCGTCCACGGTGAGCCAGTCGTTGTGAGCCTTGACCCAGGCCCAGGGCTCGTCCACCGCGGGATCCCCCGTGGTGAGGACAGACAGGGCGGCGGTCTTATGGAGGCGCTCCCTGTCCGTCTCCCGGGCGGCATCGATGTCCGTGAGGGCCTCAAGAGTCCGCCGCGCCTTATCCTTCCCCTCGAAGGAGCCGGTGATCCTGAGCCTGAGGGCCCAGGTGCCGCGGGCGGGGATCAGGACATGATACATCAGGGACAGGCAGGTGCCCCGGCCGCTGCCCTGGGGCGTGGCAAGATCGCCGGTCGTCACCGCGTCGGGACGCCTGTCCGGCCGGATCAGGACACACCAGGGGTTTTTATCGTCCTCCGCCGTGAAGGTCAGATCGCTCTCGTCCCAGTGCCCCGTGTCCTGCCCGTCCTCGTACGCGCCGGTATCCAGAGCGAACCAGCTGGGGTACAGATCGGTGCGGGCGCGCCAGTCGATCACAATGTGCCGGGGCGCGTCGGAATGGCTGGTGAAGAGGTATTCCACCAGGAGCCCGGGCACGTCATAGGGGCAGTACTGTCTCCTCTCGATCACAACGGGCGTGTGCCCCAGGCCGTGCCGGTAAAAGAAGCGGTCCCCGTCCGGCTCCTGGACGCACTCGTCCGCCAGGGCCCAGGTGTCCACATTGGGCGCGTCCAGGTCATGGAAGCGCAGCCAGAACCCGTCCAGCACTTTGATCGGATGCATCCACAGCCCGGCCATCTCCCGTTCGCTGTGATGGCCCATATCGGGAAAAGTCCCGTCCAGGGTGCCGATCAGTTTGGCGTGAGGTCCGGCGCAGATGGTGAGGGGCAGCGTGCCCCGGGTGACCACGGGAGCAGGCATCATTTTCGTCATATCCTTTCAGGAAGGGATGACTGTCTGCCCGGACCGATCACGGCCCGGGCAGATGGAGATACGCGTCAGCCCTTGGTGCCGCTGGAGATGGAGATGCCGTTGATGATCAGGTCCTGCGCCATGAAGAACAGCACCAGGATGGGCAGCATCACCAGCACCGTGGCCGCCATCAGCAGGTTCCACTGGCTGGTGTACAGGCCCTTGAAGAAGGACAGGCCCAGGGACAGGGTGAACTTGTTGGCGTCATACAGATAGATGAGGGGGCCGTTGAAGTCGTTCCAGGAGCCCATGAAGGTGAACACGGTGATGGCCATCAGCACCGGCTGGCACATGGGCATCATGATCTGGAAGAAGCTGCGCAGGGGGCCCGCCCCGTCGATGGTGGCGGCCTCATCGAAGTCCTTGGGGATGCCGCTCATGAAGGACCGCATCAGGAACACGTTGTACCCGCTGATGGCGAAGAACGTGGGCACCACCAGGGGCAGATAGGTGTTCACCCAGCCCATCATGCGGTAGATCAGGAACTGCGGGATCATGGTGACCTGGCCGGGGATCATCATGGTGGCCAGAAGGATCAGGAACCACACCCTCTTGCCCTTGAAATCGAACCGGGAGAAACCGTAGGCCACCAGGGCGCAGCTGAACACCATGCCGATGACCGAAGGCACCACGATGATCAGGGTGTTGAGCAGGTAACGGAAGAAATCCACCTTGGTGACCGCCAGGTAGTAGTTTTCAAGATGGACTTCCGTGGGGAAGAACATACCGTTGTAGATCTCGCCGTCCGGCTTGACGGACATGCAGATGGTCCACACCAGGGGGATGAGCACCAGCACGCTCAGGAAGATCAGGATGGCCAGGGCGGCGCCGCGGCCGATCCGGACGGATATCTTGTTTTTCGCGCCTGTAACGACTGCCATTTCGCTTCTCCTCCCTTCTCAGATCTTGTCGTCGTTCTGGTAATAGACCCAGAACGAGGAGGACCGGATCACCAGCAGCGTGAAGAACAATATGATCACGAACATGATCCAGGCCAGGGCGGAGGCGTAGCCCATCTTGAGCTCCTTATACGCCTTGACGTACAGGTACAGGTTGTAGAACAGCGTGGAGTTGAGGGGACCGCCCTCGGTCATGACGAAGGCCTGGGTGAAGTACTGGAAGGACCCGATCACGGCCATGACCACATTGAAGAAGATGGTGGGCGAGATCATGGGGATGGTGATCTTAAAGAAGCGCTGGAAGGAGTTGGCCCCGTCGATGGAGGACGCCTCGTACAGCTCCTCCCCCACGCCCTGCAGGCCGCTTAAGTAAATGATGATGGTGTTGCCGATGCCCCACACGCCCATGATGATCAGGCCGTACAGCGCTGTCTGGGGCGTGTTGAGCCAGCTGGGCCCGGTGATGCCCAGGAGCTTGAGGCCCTGGTTGAGCACGCCCTCCTTGCCCAGCATCTGCATCCAGATCATGCTGGAGGCGATGGTGGGGATGATGGACGGCAGGAAGAAGATCAGCCGGATGCCGTGCATCAGTTTGATGCGCATGTTGAGCAGCATGGCCACCAGGAGGGATATGATCTGGTAGGCGGGGATGGAGATCAGGCAGTACCTGAAGGTGACCTCCAGGGCCTTGTAGAACTTTTTGTCCGCGAAGATCTTGGTGTAGTTCTCAATGCCGATCCACTTGATGGTGCTGATACCGGTGACGATGTCCCACTTGCAGAAGGACAGGAACAGGGAGAACAGCATCGGCACCAGGGTGAACAGGAACAGGCCGAGGAGCCAGGGCGAGATGAAGGCGTAACCGTAGCGGTTCTGCCGCATCTCGTTGGTCACCCCTTTGCGCTT
>CACZOZ010000287.1:0-6466 GCA_902782865.1 uncultured Eubacteriales bacterium | reverse complement strand
GGCGCCAAGTACCTTGAAAAGCGCTTCGGCGGCGAAGGCATCCTCCTGGCCGGCGTGCCCGGTACCCCCAAAGCCAATGTCGTGATCCTGGGCGGCGGCACCGTGGGCATGAACGCCTGCAAGATCGCCGTGGGCATGGGGGCCAATGTGACCATCCTGGACGTGAACCTCAAGCGCCTGGAGGAGCTGGACAATCTGTTCGGCGCCCATATCCAGACCCTCGTGTCCACGGACAGCAATATCGAGCGGGTGATCCCCTTCGCGGACCTGGTGATCGGCTCCGTGCTGATCCCCGGCGGCGCCACCCCGAAGCTCTTCACACGTAAATATCTGTCCGAGATGAAGCCCGGCGCGGTGTTCGTGGACGTGGCCATCGACCAGGGCGGCTGCGGGGAGAGCTCCCACACCACCACCCATGACGATCCGGTCTACATCCAGGAGGGCGTGGTCCATTACTGCGTGGGCAATATGCCCGGCGCCGTGCCCAGGACCTCCACCATCGCCCTGACCAACGCCACGCTCAAATACGGGCTCATGATCGCCGACAAGGGCCTGGAGGCGGCCTGCGCCGATGACGCGGTGGCGTCCGGCGTGAACTGTTACTGCGGGAAGCTCACGAATAAAAACGTGGCGGACGCTCACGGGTATGAGTATACCGACTTAAAGTCCCTGATCTGATCATGATCGGGACGTAAAACAGGATCGAGGTCATCCATGGACAGGGTATACAATTTCGCGGCTGGGCCCGCGGTGATGCCGGAGGAGGCCCTGCGCAGGGCCGCCGGTGAGATGCTTTCCTACGGCGGCAGCGGCATGTCCGTGATGGAGATGAGCCATCGCAGCGCCGCTTATCAGGCGATATTCGACCGCGCGGTCAGCCTCTTCCGGGAGCTGATGGGCGTGCCGGAGGGATACGAGGTGCTCCTTCTGCAGGGCGGCGCCACCGGGCAGTTCGCGGCGGTGCCCATGAACCTGCTCAAAGGCTACGCCTGCTATCTGGACAGCGGGCATTTCGCCCATACGGCCATGAAGGAAGCGGGGAAATACGGGGACGCGCGCTGCGCCGCGTCCACCCGGGAAGAAAGCTACCGCCGGGTGCCCGGGCAGGACGAGATCCGCTGCGATCCCGGTGCCGATTACCTGTATTACACCACCAACAACACCATCTACGGCACCCGCTTTCCCTATGTGCCTTCCTGCGGCAGCGTGCCCCTGGTGGCGGACATGTCGTCCAACATCCTGTCCGAGCCCTGCGACGTGAGCCGTTACGGCGTGATCTTCGCGGGCGCCCAGAAGAACATCGGCCCCGCCGGGCTCACCCTGGTGATCGTGCGCCGTGATCTTCTGGGACGCGCCTCGGCCGTGACGCCCGCGGTGTTCAACTGGACCGTGATGGCGGACAAGGGCAGCATGCTCAACACCCCGCCCACCTACGCCATCTATATGGCGGGCCTGTGCCTTGAGTGGCTCAGGGATCAGGGCGGCGTTCAGGCCATCTGGCAGCGCAACCGGGAAAAAGCCGCGATGCTCTACGAGGTACTGGACGACAGCGCCCTTTACAGGCCCGTGGCGGATAAAGCCAGCCGTTCCCTGATGAACGTCACCTTCAGGACGGGGGACGACGATCTGGACGCCCGGTTCGTGAAGGAAGCCGCCGCCCAGGGGCTGGTGAGCCTGAAGGGGCACCGCCTGGCGGGCGGCATGCGGGCCAGCATCTACAACGCCATGCCCGTGGAGGGCGTCAAAAAGCTCGTCGGGTTCATGAAGAAGTTCGAATACGATAATCACATCACGCGATAGGAGGATCAGCCATGTACATCATCCAGACCTACAACAAGGTGGCCGAAGCCGGCCTGAGGGATTTCCCGGAGGCCAATTACCGCATCGAGAACGACACGTCGAAGCCGGACGCCATCCTTGTGCATTCCACGCCCCTGCACGATATCCCCATGGGGCCGGAACTGAAGGCGATCTGCCGCATCGGAGCGGGCACCAACACCATCCCGGTGGACAAATGCACGGGGAAGGGCATCGTGGTGTTCAACACTCCCGGCGGGAACGCCAACGCGGTCAAGGAGCTGACCCTGGCGGCGATCATCCTGTGCATGCGCAATGTTCTTGACGCCAACGCCTGGGTGCGCACCCTGAAAGACGGGGAGAGCGATCCCGGCCGCGCGGTGGAGGAAGGCAAGGAAAAGTACCGCGGGCCCGAGATCATGGGCAAGACCATCGGTATCGTGGGCGTCGGCGCCATCGGGTCCCGGGTGGCCCGGGCGTGCTTTGACCTGGGGCTCACGGTGATCGGGTATGACCCGTACCTGGGGCACAACCGGAAAAACGAGCTGAAGCAGTTCGTGCGGTTCGTGGATGACGTGAACGACCTGTACGCGGCGTCGGACATCGTGTCCGTGCACATCCCGCTCAATGAGGCCAACCGGGGCTTCGTGTCCCGCGATTCCATCGCGGCCATGAAGGACGGGGTGTACCTGATCAACTATGCCCGCGGCCCGGTGCTGGACAACGAGGCGGTGTGCGACGCCATCGATGACGGCAAGATCCGCGGTTTCGCGACGGACTTCCCCACGGCCCGGGAGCTGGGCTACGACCAGGCCCTGTGCACGCCCCATCTGGGCGCCGGTACTCCGGAAGCGGACGAGAACTGCTCCGTGATGGCCTGCCGGCAGATCCGGGACTATCTGGAGAACGGCAATATCACCAACTCGGTCAACTTCCCCAACGTGGCCTTCGCCCGGGCGGAGGGTGACCGTCTGGCGGTGATGCACTCCAATAAAGTGGGCATGCTGGGCCAGATCACGGACATCTTCGCCACCGCCGGGCTGAATATCGAAAACCTGGTGAACAAGTCCCGGGGGGACATCGCCTACACCCTGCTGGACTTCAACGGTGAGGTGCCGGAGAGCATCGTGCGTCCCCTGGAAGCGCTGGACGGCGTGATCCGGGTGCGCCATATCCGCTGACTTCATGCGCCGCTGAATAAACGGGCCGCTCCGTGTCGGGGCGGCCGTTTTTGTGACAGAAGCTCGTTTCGGTCATTTGAAGGAGGGATCGCCATGCTGCCCATGCGGGACCATATCCGGTCGGAGAGGCTCACTCTGCGCCTCATGCGCCTGGAGGACTTTGAGGCTCTCCGGGACATCTGGTGCCGGGACGAGGTGAAGAGCACCTATATGCTGCCGGACCTTGAGGACGCCGCGGCGGCGGCGGACTTGTTCCGCCGCTATATGAGCCTGGCGCCGGGCCGGTTGTGTTACGCGGTGTGTCTCAAGGACCGCCCCGTGGGATTCATCCACGAGGTGCGTTCCGAAGGGGATACCGTGGAGGTCGGCTACGCCTTCCATCCGGATCACTGGGGACGGGGCTACGCCGCCGAAGCCCTCCGGGCCGTGATCGCGGAGCTGTTCCGGATGGGGGCTCAGGCCGTGACGGCGGGCTGTTTCGAAAACAACCCGGCCAGCGGCCGGGTGATGGAAAAATGCGGCATGGAGCCTGTGGACAGGGTGGAGAGCGTGCCCTACCGCGGGGAGGTCAGGCGGTGCCTGTATCGGCAGATCCGGCGGCCTCATCGCTGAATTCCAGGGTGAGGTTGTTCAGGTTCAGGGAGTAGGTATAGCGGATCTCCTGGCACATGGCCATGACCAGCCGGATGCCCAGGGCGTCCTTGCCCTCTCCCGGGATGTAGTGGATCGGGTCGAAGGCGCCGCAGTCGTCCCGGAAACGCAGGATCGTGCGGCCCTTTTTACTTTGGATGCGGACGGAGAGATGGCGTTTGGCGCTCTTCGCGCCGAAGCCGTACTGGATGGTATTGGCGGCCATCTCCTCCACGCACAGGGCCACATGGGCGCTCGTCTTTTCGCTCAGATCGTGGCGGCGGCAGAAGTCCCCGGCCTCGCGGGAGGCTTCGGCCACCTCTTTGAGGCTGCGCAGGTCCCATTCCTTCAGGTCGTCCGGCGCCGTGACGGCGTCGGGAGGGAGCATCAGGCAGGCCCCGTCCCGCCAGGGAAGGAGGCCTGTTTTTTTGCGGATCATCAGGCCGATGCCGATGAGCGCCAGGGTCTCGCCCGCTGCGAAGAAGAACCAGGCGCCCGTGGTGCCCAGGAAGCGGCTGAGGATGAAGGCGGCCAGCACCGGCAGCGCGGCGCCCTCCAGCACCGAGATCCATTCCGTGAGATACACCCGCTGTGTGGCCTGATACATGTTTTTGATCATATTGTTGAGGCAGCAGGGGATCATGCCGGCCGCGAACAGCCTAAGGCCGAGGACGGCCATGCTTTGGGCCGGGCCGCTCTCGGGCAGGAAGAGGCCCACGAAGGCGGGGGCGAAGAAAAGGAGCACGGCTCCCATCGCGATCCCCAGGATGACGGACCAGCGGGCCAGCAGACGCATCAGGGCCTTGATGGAGGTGATGTCCTCCTCATGCCAGAACACGCCGGACAGCGTCAGGGACACCCCGCCGATGCCCGTGGTGATGCAGTTGGAGGCGTTGCCGATGGTGCTCATCACCGAATAGGCCGCCACGGCAGCGCTGCCCCCCAGGCCCAGAAGGATCCGGTTCATGATGAAGATCGTCACCACGGAAGCGGCCATGTTGAACACGGAGGGGATCCCGCTTTTGAACAGCTCGGCGATCTTTTTCCGGGTCACGTTTTTCCGGCTGAAGCGGAACACGCACTTTTTCGTGAAGAAATACGCGCCGCCCACGATCAGGGCCACGTAATAGCTGATGGAGGAGGCCAGTCCCATGCCGAACATGCCCCCGTGGACCACCAGCACGTTGATGAGGTCCAGCCCCACGTCCGCCACGGTCATGCCCAGCACCGCCGCCACCAGCAGGCCGTTTTTTCCGGCCATCTGCATGAAGGGCACCAGGATCAGCGCGCCCATGGTGGCGGGCGCCCCGATGATGAACCCGGCCATATAATCGCTGGTCATGTCATACAGTTCGCCCGTGGTGCCGGCGCCCATGGCCGTGGCCAGGGGCCCGTGGAAAAGGAGCACGGTCAGGGTCAGCGCGGCGGATATGATCAGCGCGGCTCCCACGGCGGAGGAATAGCCCCTGTTGGTCTCTTCCTGGGAACCTTCGCCGATGGATCTGGAGCACACCACCTGGATGCCGGCGCTCAGCATGCTGCCGATGGCGGCGAAGGCCAGGAGCACGGGATTGGCCAGGCCGTAGGCGGCGATGGCCTGCGGCCCCAGGAAACGCCCGATCATGATGTTGTCGATCAGGAGGCAGAGGGACACCGTCAGCGCGGACAGGGTCTGCGCCGTAAGCATCTGCCTGACCAGTTTTCGGATCATAGGTCTGTTCCTTCCTTCGGTCGGCGGGTGATCATATCAGTTTCAGCGTTTGGAAAGCCCTGAGGATACCGTCCTCATCCAGCGGCGGGCACACCAGGTCCGCTTCCGCCTTGACGGCTTCGGCGCCGTTCCCCATCACCACGGCCATGCCCGCGGCGCGGAGCATGCCCAGGTCGTTGGCGCTGTCCCCGAAGGCGATGGTGTCCGCGATGGGGACATTCAGGATCCGGCACACCTGACGGACGCCGTGCCCCTTGTCCATGCCCTTGGGCTCCAGTTCGATGGTGGTATCCGCGTGCCGGATCACCTGATAGCGTTTCTCCAGCTCTTCCAGGAAAGGCGCGCAGCGCTCCTTGTCGGGGAGCTCGCAGGTCATTTTGTTGGCTTCCCACGCGCCCCAACAGGCGTTGATATCCCGGATCGTGGATCCGAACCGCGCGGATATGGAGGAGAAGAACCAGTGATCGCTGGCGTCCTCTTTTCCCATGTACATGTATTCGGGGCCCTCCAGCAGGAAACGGACGCCGTATCTGCGGCCCTCCTCCACGGTCCAGGCAATCAGGTCCGCGCTGAGGAAGGGCTCGTTGAAGCACTCGTTCAGGGACGTATCCTCCATGACGCAGGTCCTTCCGCCGCCGGGGAGCTCCACGCGGGTGCCCCCGCCGGATACCAGCCCGTCCGGCTCCAGGTCGAACAGCGCTTTCTGGTGCACCGCGGCCCGGCTCCTGCCGGTGCTGGGGAAAAACCTGTGCCCCCTCCTCCGGGCGGCGGCGATGGCTTCCACGGCGCTGGAGGGCACGTGCTCGTTCCCGTCCCACAGGGTATTGTCCAGGTCAAAAAACAGGATCTTCGGCATTCTGTGGCTCCTTTAAGGTCTTGAGGGTGTTTTTTCATTCCCGGGGGCCCGGGATCGGATCAGATCTTCCTTGCGCTCCCGGGACATTTTCTTGATCTGCGCTTCCCTTTTGCGCGCCGCGGTGAAGCTTTCCTGTTCTTCGGCCCAGGCCAGCGTCACCGGCAGGCGGGAACGGGTGTATTTGGCGCCCTTTCCGGCGTTGTGGGTCCTGATCCGCCGCTCGAGATCGCAGGTCCAGCCGCAGTACAGGCTGCCGTCGGCGCAGCGGAGCAGATAGGTGAAGGGGATCCG
>CACZOZ010000286.1:0-3253 GCA_902782865.1 uncultured Eubacteriales bacterium | reverse complement strand
GGGATCACGGCCGCTTTCACGATGGCCGCGAAGGGCACGCCCAGGCTTTCCGCCATCAGGAAGGCCGCGGCGCCCATCACCGGAGGCATCAGCTGCCCGCCAGTGGAGGCGGACGCTTCCACCGCGGCGGCGAATTCCGGCCTGTAGCCCAGGCGCTTCATCATCGGGATGGTGAAACTGCCGCTCCCCACGGTGTTGGCCACCGAAGAACCGGAGACCGTGCCCTCAAAGGCGCTGGTCACCACGGCCACCTTGGCCGGGCCGCCCCGCTTGTCCCCGCACACGGCGTTGGAAAGATCGATGAAGAACTCACCCACACCGGTCTTCTCCAGGAACGCGCCGAAGAGGATGAACAGGAAGATGAAGGTGGAGGACGCGCCGACCGGTGTGCCGAAGACGCCCTCCTGGGTGTAGTACAGATGCTGGATCAGCTTAAAGAGCGTGAAGCCCCTGTTGCGCAGGAAGCCCGGCATCACATTGCCGAACAGCCCCAGGCAGACGAAGATCACGGCAATGATCACGATGGGCAGCCCCACCACCCGGCGGCAGGCCTCCATCAGCAGCAGGATACCGATGCCGCCGATCACGATCTGCAGCGTGGTATACCCGAACTGGTGGACCATGGTATCAAAGGCCAGAACCGGATACAGGTAGGCCGCCAGCGCCAATACAGCCAGGACACAGTCATACCAGGGCAGTTTGGACTTGCTCATGCCCTTGTGCATCGGGTACAGGATGTAAGCCATCGGCACCACCACCGCCATGTGGAGCGGGCGCATATGGGTGGACGGGATCACATACCATGTACTGTATAGCTGAAACAGTGAAAAACAGATCAGGATCGCGCTGATGATCAGCCCGCGGTAATCGGTGAACGTGCGGAAAGCGCTCTCCCGGTCATATTTTTCCAGGATCTTACGGCTTTCATTCTCGCTCAGCTGGTTTTCCTTAAGGTGCTCGTCGCTCACTGATCACGTACCCCCTTTCCCGCGGACTGATCTTTCAGGTCCCGTCTTTACTCGGCGATCAGGCCCAGTTCCTTGTAGTAACGCAGGGCGCCGGGATGGAAGCTGCCCACGGTAACGCCCTTCTCGGCGTCGGCGGCACGGACCGGGATGCCCTTCACGGCGTTCTCAGCGCTGATATAGGCCTTCTTGGCGTTGGTGAGATCGTCCACGTTCTCGAACAGAGCCTTGGTCAGCTGATAGACCACTTCCTCATCCACGTCGTCCCGGGCCACCAGCACGGCGCTGATCGCGGGCACCAGCTTTTCCTCGTCCACACCGTTGTAGGTGCCGGCGGGGATGGTATCGGTCACGAAGAAGCTGTAAGAGGCCTGCAGGGCCGCGATCTCATCCGCGGTGAAGCCGATGATGTCGATATCCCGTTTGAGGCACACGTCGGTCACAGTGGCATGCGGATAGGCCGCGGTCAGGAAGAAGGCGTCGATCTGACGGTTCTGGAAGGAGTCGATCACTTCGGAGTTGGACAGGTACTGGGGCTTGATGTCATTGACGGTCATGCCGTTGATCTCCAGGATCTGCATGGCGTTGAAGTAATGGCCGGAACCCATCGGGCCCACGCTCACGTTGTGGCCCGCCAGGTCCTTGACGGACTTGATGCCGCTGTCCTTGGCCACGACCAGCTGGATCACCTCGGGATAGATGGCGCCGATGGCGGAATAGTTGTCCGCCACCTGGCCGGCGAAGAACTCGCCGCCGTCATAGGCGTAGCTCATCACGTCGTTCTGGGTCCAGGCGATCTCGGCGTCGTTCTGGAACAGGGCCAGGATGTTGTCCTTGGACCCGCCGGAAGACTCGACGGTCACGTCCACGCCCTCCACGTGGTTCATCCACAGCGTGGCCAGCTCACCGCCGAACACGTAGTAAACGCCGGTGGTCCCGCCGGTGGAGAACACCAGGTAGGAGGTGTCCGCCAGGGCGGCGGCGGAGACGCTCAGTGCCAGGATAACGGACAGAAGCAGAGCAGCGATCTTTTTCATTTCTCAGTTTCTCCTCTCGTTTTTGATCAAATGTTCCGTATCATAACGGAAAAACCGGATTAAAACAGGGTTAATAATACCATTGTTTAACATTTCAGTCAACTAAAGTACCATGAAAAGACACCTTGACGGTGCCCGGAATATAGAATATGATGGGGATGACCGGTTCGGTCCCGAGACGTATAACACGAAAGATATAAGCGGGGGAACGATCTGTATGAACAAGAGAAAGCTGAAAAAGCGCCTGGAACGAATGCAGCACGGGTTCATGTGGTGGAAACTGGTGCTCACGGCGCCGAACTATTTCCACGTCAGCCTGCCCGTCAGGCTCAGGTACGCCTTCCGGGGCTTTTCGGCGAATGAGTACATCTGGTACAAGCTGTCCGAAAACGATTACAGGGACTATATCTCCAACTACAGAAGGACCATTTCCCGTGACATCAACGGAAAATACAAAGTGATCCTGGATGACAAGATCATCTTCGAGGATGTTTTCAAAAACTACGTCCGCGTCTCGGAAAGCTACGCCTGGATATCCGACGGGATCCTCTACCCCAGGAACGGATACGATATCACCGAGGAGAATATCATCGGTTTTCTCAAGACGATAAAGACCGCTGTATTGAAAAGGGAGATCGGTGCCGGCGGCAGCGGCGTGTTCCTGATCCGGTACGATGACACAGGATTCACGGTGAACGGGAAACCGTATACCGAAGGCGATCTGTACACGTTCATCCTGTCGGGCAAAAAAGAAGCTTTCCTGTGCGAATTCATGCACCAGTCGGCGTTTGAGGACTCTCTGTACCGGTACTCGACGAACACGATCAGGATCATCTGCGCCAAAAAGAAGGGTGAAAAAGAGGCCCGCATCGTCAGCGCGTTCCAGAGGATCGGGAATGAAAAGAGCAAGCCGGTGGACAACATCTCCGCGGGCGCCCTGGCTGCCGAGATCGATCTTGAGACCGGCGAACTGTCGTCCGGCATCATGGCCCGGTCCCATAACATCGATGATGTCTATACCCGGTACGACGTGCATCCCGACAGCGGCGCGATGATCAAGGGCAATGTCATCCCGAACTGGAACGCGGTCAAGAAGGAGATCACGGAACTCACCAACAGGTTCCCCTATCTCAACCTGGTGGCCTGGGACGTGCTCCTGACCGACGAGGGGATCTGCATCATCGAGGGGAACGCGTCCTCCGGCCTGGTGACGGTCCAGCGGGAGCACGGGGTGAGGAACGGCCCCATCGG
>CACZOZ010000285.1:0-2501 GCA_902782865.1 uncultured Eubacteriales bacterium | reverse complement strand
CGGACAGGCAGAAAATGTATGTTATTCCGCAACAGAATTATGAGCAAATTGTAATATTTTCGATATAAATGAAAATCCGGGCGGCTTGTCCCGTGACCGGAATGGATGTATAATGACATGAAGAGGAGGGAGACGGATGACAGAGAGATACGACACCATGAAAATGAAGCCCCTCACCCTGGGGACTGAGACGGCGCCGGAGATCCTGGCGCAGGTCTATCTGGCCCTGAAGGTCAAGGGCTATGATCCCATCACCCAGCTGGTCGGCTACGTGGTGACGGGGGATCCCACCTATATCACCAGCTTCAACAACGCCCGGTCCATGATCTGCCGCCTGGAGCGGGACGAGATCGTGGAGGAGCTCGTGCGCAGCTATATCCACGACCGGCTGGACGGCTCGGTGGGCTGATGGGCCGCCTGATGGGGCTGGATGTCGGCCTCAGGCGTATCGGCGTGGCCCTGAGCGATGAGGGCCGGCGGATCGCCGCGCCGCACAGCGTGATCGAGCATAAGGGCTGGGGGCCGGACATCCGGACGATCGGGGAGATCTACCGCGCCAATGCCTGCGAGGGCATCGTGTGCGGCCTGCCGCGGAACATGGACGGCAGTGTGGGCTTCCAGGCAAAGGAAGTCCTGCTCTTCGGGGAGCAGCTGAAGAAAAACGGCTACCCGGTAGCCTTTATGGACGAGCGGCTCACCACCGTGGAGGCGGAGGACGCCCTGATCGAGGGCGGCATGCGCCGTGAGAAACGGAAGGACACTGTGGATAAGGTCGCCGCGGCCCTGATCCTGCAGAGGTATCTGGACGGGGAGACCTGATCAATATATTAAGGAGAAGAAAAATGACTGATTTCGAGAACGACAACATGGATCTGGAGGACCTGGAGAACGACATCATCGAGCTGATCGACGAAGACGGGGAGTCCGTGCCCTTCGAGTACCTGACCACCATCGAATATGAGGGCAAAAAGTACATCGCTCTCATCCCTGCCGACGAGGCGGAGGATGAGGAAGAAGGCGAGGTCGTGATCCTGGAGATCCAGGAGGACGAGAACGGCGAAGACGTCTACGTGAGCCTGGATGATGACGAACTGGAGGAAAAGGTGTTTGAGGAATTCCTCAGGATCGTGGATGAGCAGGAAAAGGCGGAAGAGTAAAACGTGTTCCGCGGGGAAAGGGTCCTGCTCAGGGGCTTTGAGAACGGTGACGAGCATCCCCTGTACCGATGGGCCAACGACGAGGACCTGCAGCAGCTCTGCCGGGGCGACCTGATCCTGCCCAGGACGTATGAGGACGTGTTCGCCTTCATGCGGGCCCAGGGCGGCGTCAGCCGGGGCGTGTACCAGTATGGCATCCAGGCCCTGGACACAGGGCGCCTGGTGGGCTACGGCGGCTTCACTTCCGTGGACAGCCGCAACCGGGTGGGCGAGGTCGCCCTCCTGATCGGGGACGGGGCGGACCGGCGCCGGGGCTACGGCTCCGACGCGCTCAGCACCCTGTGCGCCTACGGGTTCGGGGAGATCGGCCTTCGGAAGATCAAGGCCCGCATCCTGGCGGACAATGAGCCGTCCCGCGCCTGCTTCGAAAGGGCCGGGTTCTGCCCGGAAGGCCTGGAGAGGGCGGAAGTGTACCGCGGCGGCAGGTGGCTGGATGTGGCCCTGTACGCGCTGTTCGGAGGGGAGTAGCGGCCCCTCCTTTTTATTTGCCCGCATGTGGAGGCTTCTATGGATATCCATATCATCTGCAATCCTGTTTCCGGCGGCAGCCGGGGACTCAAAGCCCTGGACAGGGTCAAGACGGTCCTTCGGGGAAAGGGCATCCCCTTCGCAGTGAGCCTCACCGAAGGGCCGCGTCATGCGGAGGCGCTCGCGCTGGCGGCGGGAGAGACCAAAGCCGACAGGCTGCTGGTGATCGGCGGCGACGGCACACTGTCCGAAGCGGCGGCGGGGGCCGTCGGGGCGGGGCTCCCCATGGGCATCATCCCCGCCGGCACGGGGAATGATTTCGTGAAGACCGTGAAGATCCCCATGGACCCGGACGGGGCCCTCGAATGTTTCCTGGCCGGCAGCCCGAAGGATACGGACGTGCTGCGCCTCAACGACCGCCTGGTGCTCAATGAGGCGGGCACGGGCTTCGACGTGATGGTGCTGGAGTATGCCCGGCACGCCAAGAGGTTCGTCAAGGGCCTTCTGCCCTATCTGTACGGCGTCATCCAGACCATCTTCCGTTTCAGATCCGTGCGCCTGACCTATCAGGCCGACGACAGCGCTCCCGTCACCCGGGACGTGCTGGTCATCGGCGCGGGCAACGGGCGCTTCATCGGCGGCGGCATCCCCATCGCGCCCGAGGCCGATCCGGCGGACGGGCTCATGGACTTCGTGCTGGTGGAGAAAATGAAAAAAGGCCGCATGCTCAGTGTGCTCCCGGGGCTCCTTCAGGGAAAGATCCTCACCTTTCCGGAGACAGAGTTCACCCGGGTAAAAAAGCTCATCCTGGAAGGT
>CACZOZ010000284.1:0-9682 GCA_902782865.1 uncultured Eubacteriales bacterium | reverse complement strand
GAGTTCAACACCAGCTACGATCCCTTCTGCCCCATCCACGACACGCCGTACAACGCCGCGCTGACCGCGTCCCTTCTGTCTCAACTGGGGGACGTGGCCGACGGGTACAGCTACTGGACCTTCGGGGACGTGTTCGAGGAAAAGGGCATCCCCACCCGGCCCTTCCACGGCGGGTTCGGCCTGGTGGCCGCGGGCTGCATCCCCAAGCCCACGCTGTGGACCTTCTCGTTTTTCGCCGGCCTCAACGGGGACGCGGTGTACCGGGATGACGGCGCGGTCATGACCTTAAGGCCCGACGGCGCGTATGAGGGCGTGATCTGGGCCCCGGACAGGGATGAGGCCGTGACGGTGGATCTTCAGCTCCCCGTTTCCGGATCGTGGACGGCCTTTGTCGAGACCGTGGACGCCGAAAGCGGCGATCCCGCCCGGCTCTGGCACCTGATGGGGGAGCCGGCCTCCCTCACCCCGGAGCAGACGGCCCTTCTGCGTGAGGCGGCGCGGCCCCGGGTGACGGCGCTCCCGCTGGATCACGGCCATTTCCGGATCACCCTGAGGCCCGACGCCGTCGCCCGCGTCCGGGTGATGTTCGCTTCGGGGGAGAGCGACCCGGGATACGACTTTGACTGGTATTTACGATAAGGAAGGTGCGATATGATGAGCGCATTCACATTTCATCCCGCCTGGTTTTATAAATCCCCGGCCTGCCCGCCGGCGGACCTGAAAACGCCCGCGGACACGGCCCGTTGGGAAGCGGATCAGCTGTACAGGGCCTGCGGGACCGGGGCCTGCGTATCCGAGCGCGCCGGCATGGGCGACATGTTCATCATCACTCCGGAGAACGGGGGATACCGGGTGACCGGCGGGCCTGCGGGCATCCTGTACGGCGTGCACGCCCTCTCCCGCGCGCTCCTCACGGGCACCCCGGTGCCCGAGGGGGAACAGGCTCCCCGCTATCCTCTCCGGATGCTCAACGGATGGGACGATCCCATGGGCACCGTGGAGCGGGGCTACGCGGGAAGGTCCCTGTGGTTCGAGGGCGGCGGCTTCAACTATGACCCGGACAGGATCCGGTACCTGGGCCGCATGCTGGCTTCCGTGGGCATCAACGCCCTGTGCGTCAACAACGTGAACGTGTCCGACCGGGCGCGGCGCCTCATCGCGGAGGATCTTCAGGATCTCAAAACCTTCGCGGATCTCCTGCGTCCCTTCGGCGTGCGCCTCATCACGGCGGTGGATTTCGCCATGCCTTCGGCTTACGGCCTTGATACGGCGGACCCCCTGGATGAGCGGGTACAGGCCTGGTGGCGCGACCGGGCGGCCCTGGTCTATGCCGCTGTCCCGGACCTTGCGGGTTTCCTGGTGAAGGCGGACAGCGAGCACCGTCCCGGCCCCCACACCTACGGGCGCACCCACGCCGAGGGCGCCAACGCCCTGGCCCGGGCCCTCAGACCCTTCGGCGGATACCTTTTGTGGCGGGCCTTCGTGTACAACTGCAAACAGGACTGGCGGGATCACACCATCGACCGGCCCCGGGCGGCCTATGACCTGTACCATCCCCTGGACGGTCAGTTCGACGACAACGTGATCGTGCAGATCAAGAACGGGCCCTATGACTTCCAGGTGCGCGAGCCGGTGTCCCCCCTGTTCTTCGGCATGGAGCGCACCCGCATGGCCCTGGAGGTGCAGCTGGCCCAGGAATACACCGGCCAGCAGATCGATATCTACGCCATGCCGCCCCAGTGGCGGGAGATCTTCGACCAGGCGGGCCCGGAGCGCTTCTCCGCCGCCGCGGCGGTGACCAATCTGGGAAGGGACTTCAACTGGACGGGGCATCCCTTCGCCCAGTTGAACCTGTTCGCCTACGGCCTGTTCGCCTGGGATCCCATGAGCGATCCGGAGCAGGTCACGCGGCAGTGGATCCGCC
Organism: uncultured Eubacteriales bacterium; assembly: GCA_902782865.1. GTDB lineage: Bacteria > Bacillota > Clostridia > Christensenellales > Aristaeellaceae > RUG756. The sequence goes on along the minus strand of CACZOZ010000284.1, from coordinate 7,758 downwards.
TCACCTGGGCCTTTTCTTCCCGGGACGAGGACGCGCTCGCAAAGCTGCTGCTCTTGAGCCGCGCGGTTTACGAAAAATACACCGCGCCCCTGGGCCTGTGCTGGATGGTGGCGCCCGACAGGCACTACGGCCCCAGCCCCTACGGGTACGAGTTCCAGGCCTGGGGCACCTACAACCGGGCGGGCCGGAACGCCGTGGGCATCGACCGCACTCACAACGGCACGGGCTATGTGGAGCAGTACCCGCCCGCCCTGCGGGACCTGTACGCCTCCACTGAGACCTGCCCGGATGATCTGCTGCTGTTCTTCCACCGGCTCGATTACACTTTCGTGATGCGCGACGGCCGCACCCTGATCCAAAGGATCTACGACGATCATTTCGAGGGTGAGGAGGCCGCACGATCGATGGCGGATACCCTGAAGGCCCTGCCCTTCCCGGAGGAGGACCGGAAGGTGATCCTGGAGCGCATGGACCTGCAGCTCAAAAACGCCCGGGAGTGGCGGGACGTGACCAACACCTTCTTTTACCGCTTCAGCGGCATCGGGGACGAAAAGGGCCGGACCATCTGGCCGTGAAAAGGGCCGGACAAAAGGGCGTTTCCGTTCTTTACTATCTCAGAAGTGGATACTATAGTCCCGATAAGTGCAGGTTTACAAATGCAGATAGTTTTGTGAAGGGGAATCTCTATTGTTATTGTGGGAAACGGGACGCGGCGCTTGGCAAAGCATTGAAGGAAGGCGTATCGATCCGGCAGGCGTCCAGGCTGACGGGGATCAGCATCGGTGTGATACGCAGGATCGTCCGTAATTGAGACAGAGAACCTTCGGACAACGTTTTTCAAATCTCGAAAAAGAGGCATTGTTGATATGATGAAAAAACTGCTCATCCCCCTCCTGATGCTGGCGGCCTTCGCCTTTGCCGCCGGGGCGGAAGAGTTTTATTTCGACAACAGTCTCTCCGTTAACGGTTTCCCCGTGTCCTCCCAAGATCTGGGGGCCGGAAAGGGCGGCATGTTCCCGGTGTATTCGGCGCCCTTTACTTCCGCCTGGCGGGGCGCGCAGGGCAAGGCCCAGGTGAGCACGAAGGGGGATATATGGCTGATCGCCGTCTCTCCCGATCGGGAATGGTCCCTGGTGCGCTACAAGGTGTCCCGCACCGCGGGCCGCGTGGGCTGGATCCACACGGCGGGGATGAAACAGGTGTGGGCGGAAGACGCGGATTATGATCTCATTTTCATGCCGGAGTGCGTGCTGCTCCGGGCCGTGCGGGATGTGGCCCTGACGGACGACCCCCTGGGAGAAAAGCGGGTGATAAGGACCATCAGGGCCGGGGACACGGTGATCGGCCTGACGGGCGTGCTGAAGGGCAATGACCTATCCCTGGCTTATGTGGAGACACAGGTGCGCGGCGCGCCCGCGTACCTGTTCGGGGACAGGGCCGCTTTTGAGCCCGTGCCCGTCACCCGTTTTGAGGACGGCGTGCTCACGGTGGAAGAGGGCGTCACCCATCTGGGGAGCCTGTACCGGTACGTGTTCGACGATGAGGGCACGGTCACGGGCGTGGACGGGCCGGAGCTTCGGCCCCGCATGATCCGCTGCCCGTACCTGGACGCCTGGATCGACGAGAACGGGAACATGGCCCGCGAGGTATCCCTGCCGTCCACCCTCGAATTTATCGGCTGGGATGGGCTGGGCAGCTGGTATCTTAATGAGCTGCGCCTGCCGGAGGGCCTCCGGACGGTGAAAAAGGACGCGTTCATCGGCGGCACCATCGGCGAGATCATCGTGCCCGCGTCCCTTGTGGACGGGGAGGGCCTCATCGGATCCAACAATGAATACTTTACGGTGGGGCGCTACACGGTATCGGAGGGCAATCCCGCCTACAGGGATATGGACGGCGTGCTCTATGATGCCCGGGGCACGCTTCTGAGCTATCCCGCAGGCCGGAAGGACACCCACTTCGACGTGCCCGCGGGCACCGCGGCCATCGGGGACGGGGCTTTCGCGAGCAGCTCGATGGAGATCCCCCTGGAGACGATCTCCCTGCCCCTGGGGCTCAAGTCCATCGGCCGGAAGGCGTTCTCGGGCTGCGGGCGGCTCATGAGCCTGACCGTGCCCCTGACGGTCAAGACCATCGACCCCACGGCGTTCTACAACTGCGTGTCCCTGGAGCGTTTGAGCCTGCCGGAGGGCTTCACCGCCCTCAAGAACGACGGGCAGGACTTCTGGGTCCGCTTCAATGACTTCACCCACTACAACGGTGACAACGGGCAGACCGGCACGAACGGGGATCCCGGCGAAGGCCACGCCTTCTTTTCCGGTTACTTAAGGGGAAAAGACGGCTCCGGCGTGGTCAGGATCTACCGCGGGGCGGAGGACGAGGATCCCTCCTGGATCACGGACGACGGCCTCATGGCGGATTTCCGCGGGACCGACGAAAAAACGGGCCGGTTGGTGATCAATCCCTGGACCGTCCGGGACCTGCCGGACACCCTCAGCGGGAGCGACGCGCTCTACGCGGAGCCGGAGGACCTGGTGCCCACCGCGGGGCCGTGCCTGTTTTCTTACGCGTCCGTCACACCCGGCCCGGGCATCCTGGACGCGGTGACGGGGGAAACGTTGCCCTTTGACCGGGTGCGGGATTCGGGGTATTATTGGGGAAGCCTTATGAACGTCTATCTCGGGGAGGGCGATGACTGGCGCGCGGCCTGCGTGTTCATCGGGGACAGCGCCCTGACGCTCAGGCGGGAGCGCACCGGGGATGACAGGGCCCTGGGCATCCTCGTATCAAAAAGCCCCCGGGCCGCGGTGTTCCTCACGGACGCGGAGGGGAACGCGGCAGCGGAGGTGTTCTCCGGGGAGCAGGCGGAACTGCTGGAGGAAAAGGACGGGCGGTGCCTCATCCGCTGCGCCTTCGGCATGCACTGGGTGGACCGGGACTGTCTGAGGATCGTGGACCAGGCGGAGCCCGAATAAAGAGGGGGATCATGAGATGACACGACGTGTTTTCGCGCTGCTTTTGACCGCGGTGCTTCTTTTGTCCGGAACTTTTTCCGCCCTGGGGGAGAGCGGTTCCTATTCCCAGATCAACCAGTCCCTCGCGCCGGATGACGCCTGGCGGCGCGTGGTCACGGACACGTCGGCCTTTGCCCTGGGGGACGTAAAGCCCCTGGAGGGGGAGGACGGGCTCTTCATCGGCGGCTGGGGCACCTATCCCAGCATCGACGGCTCCACCGTGTGCGTGCCCCTGGCCATGGAGCTGGCGCGCCAGTGGCTGGGCCTGGAAGAGGGAGACCTGAACGGCTTCGTCAATTTCTCCACCACGCCCTACGCCTATGACCGCCTCATCCATGGCAAGGCCGATCCCATGGTGACCATCCCCTCCCGGGGCGTGACCATGGATCCGGATCATCCCGTGGACATCGTGCTGGGCACCGGGCCCAACGCCGACGAGAGGCAGGCGGCTCTGGACGCGGGGAAGGACCTTATTTTGGTGCCGGTGTGCTATGACGCCTTCGTGTTCCTGGTCAACGGGGAGAACCCCGTGGACAGCCTCACCGTGGATCAGATCCGCGGCATCTACACCGGCGCGATCCCCCTGTGGGACATGGTGGGCGGTGAAAAGGGCCTGAGGATCGACGCCTACCAGCGGCCCCACGGCAGCGGCAGCCAGACGGCCATGGAGGAGATGGTGATGGACGGCTTCGCCCTTACCGCCGCGAAGGCAAACTATATCAGCGACGGCATGAGCGACCTGATCGCCCAGGTGGGCAGCTACGACAACGCCCGCAGCGCCATCGGCTACAGCTATCTGTACTACGTGGACGCGCTCTACAAGTCCGGCAAGGTGAAGGTGCTTTCCCTGGACGGTGTAGCGCCCAGCCCGGAAAACTTGCGCAGCGGGGCCTATCCCTTCACGGTGTACTATTACGCGGTGTATGACGCCGGGAACGAAAACGCGGCGGCCTTCGCCGACTGGCTCATCTCAGACGAGGGCCAGGCGTGTGTTCACCAGGCAGGATACGTGACCCTCCGGTGAGGGTAAAAACAGGGTAAAGGAGCGGCGGCGGTGGGTATCACCAAAACGGATTTCATGCGGGGCATGCAGTGCCCGCGGATGCTCTGGCTGGACAAGCACAAGCCCTCATTGAGGGTGATCCCGCCGGAGACGCAGCAGCTTTTGGACGCTGGCAATGATTTCGGCGACCGGGCCATGGGGATGTTCGGGCCCTACGAGGAGATGACGGTGTACCGCCCGGGCACGAAGATCCCGGACAAAAAGAAGATGGTGGAGCGCACGAAGGAGCACCTCCTCAGGGGCACGGACGTGATCTGCGAGGCGGCCTTCATGGATTACAACAACTACTGCGCCGCCGACATCCTCAAAAAGACCGGCACGGGCTACGACCTCTACGAGGTGAAGAACACCGCCGAGGTGCGGGAGCAGTTCGTTTTGGACGCGGCCTTCCAGTGGTACATCATCGGGCGCTGCGGCGTAATGGTGGGGAAGGTGTTCATCGTGACCCACGGGCCGGACGAGGAGCATCCCTTCGTGCCGGTGGAGATCACGGATCGGGCGCGGGCGTATCTTGAATGGGTGGGGGACCATATCTGGGACCTGAACCGGCAGTGGAAGCTCAAGGACGAGATCATGACGCCGCCGGGGGAGCAGTGCGCGGATCCCTATCCCTGCTGGTACTATGACCACTGCCATGGGACGGAAGCGACTTTGCTGGATTTCATTTCGGAAGCGGGGGAGGAGAACTGATGGACTATAAAATGATCGCCATGGTCGTGATGACGGCCGTGTTCGTTTACGGGATGCTTTTAGAGGAGCTGCGGCGGCGCAGCGCGATGAACCCCGTGCCGGAGAACGTGCGGGACGTGTACGACGATGAGAGCTATCTCACCTGGCGGCGCTACCACGGGGAGAAGGTGCGCTGGGGCATGGTCGCCAAGGCCGTTTCCTATCTGGTGGAGATGGCCCTCATCGCCGCGGACCTGTACGCGCGTTTCGCGTCCCTCTTTCCGGATACGGACTTCATGCGCCTCTTCGGCGTGCTGCTCTTAAGCGCCCTGGGCGGCCTTATATCCCTGCCCCTGGAGTATTACGACACGATGGTGATCGAGGAAAAGTACGGGTTCAACCGCGCCACGAAAAAGACCTTCTTCCTGGACCAGGTGAAGAATTTCGTGATCAGCCTTGTGCTCATCACCCTGATCGCCTCGCTGCTCATGGGGATCCACAAGGCCCTGGGGGACCTGATGGTCCCGGTCTTCGCCGCGGCCATGACCGTGCTGATGCTGGGCTTTACCTTCCTGTACCCCGTGTTCAGCCGGGTGTTCAACAAGTTCACGCCCCTTGAGGACGGGGAACTGAAGGAACAGCTGACCGCCCTGATGGACCGGCACGGCTACAGCGTGCGGGCCATCCAGGTGATGGACGCGTCCCGCCGCACCAGCAAGTCCAACGCCTATTTCACGGGCTTCGGCAGGATGAAGACCATCGTGCTCTACGACACCCTGGTGGCGGCCATGGACACGGACGAGATCTGCGCGGTGTTCGCCCACGAGATGGGGCACGGCCTTCATCACGATACCCTCAAAAACCAGATCCTGTCCTTCTTCCAGATGCTCATCCTGGGCGCCCTGGCCCTGTGGACGCTGAGTTCCCCGGAGGTGTTTTCATCCTTCGGGTTCGACCGGGTCAACTACGGCTTTGCGGTGATCCTGATCATGAGCGTGGAATACGCCCTGATCGCGCCGCTGGTGGGGCTCATCGCGTCCTTTATGTCCCGGCGGGCCGAGTACCGGGCGGACGCCCAGGCGGCGAAGGAAGGGTACGCCGCCGCCCTGGTCTCCGGCCTTAAAAAGCTGAGCCGGGCGAACTTTTCCGACCTGGCGCCGCACCCGCTGCTGGTGAGGCTGGAGTATTCCCATCCCACATTGAGCCAGAGGATCGCGGAGCTGGACGCGCTCAAAGAAAAGGAGGAGAAAAAATGAGCTTCAGTCAGGAAGATATCCGCTTCATCCGTTCCCGGGTGGAAGAGAACCTGGGGCGCCCGGTGCCCGAAAATGTGACCGTTAAAGAAGGGAAAGGCCTCACCGTCACCTCGGGGCCGGAGGGTGCCGTGATCGCGGCGGAGAGCCGCGCGGCCCTGGCGAGGGGATTAACTCATCTGGCCCGGGCGGCGGCCGAGGGGCGGAAGGAAGTCCGTATCAGGGAAAAGAGGCATTTCGAGCACTGCGGCCCCTATCTGGACCTGAGCCGCAACGGGGTGATGACGGTGGGCGCCGTCAAGAAATACATCGACTTCAGCGCCTGCCTGGGGCTGGACATGGCGGTGCTGTACACCGAGGACACCTACGAGGTGCCCGGGTATCCTTATATGGGGTATCTGCGCGGGCGGCTCACGGGGGATGAGTGGCGCGCCATCGACGAGCACGGTGCCAGGATGGGCGTGGAGGTCATCCCCAGCATGCAGGCCCTGGGCCATATGGAGAACTTCCTCCAGTGGCGGGGATGCGACGCCCTCCGGGACCAGGAGGACATCCTGCTGGCGGACAGCGAGGAGACTTTCGCCTTCCTGGAGGCGGCGGTCAGGGCTCTCAGGGGATATGTGCGCACCGGCACCCTGTTTATCGGCATGGATGAGGCGGAGACCGTGGGCCTGGGGAAATACTACCAGCTGCACGGGGCGCTGGACCGGTTCTCCATCCTGGAGCGCCATCTGAGGCGGATGATCGGCATCTGCGAAAAATACGGCTTCAAGCCCGTGATCTGGAGCGACATGTTCTACAAGCTGGGCAGCCCCAGCGGGAAGTACTACGACAAGGACAACGACATTCCCGACGAGGTGGTCGCATCGCTGCCCCGGGCGGAGATGTGCTACTGGGACTACTACCACATGGAGGAGGACTGGTACGACCGGATGCTCAAAGGCCACGAGCGCTTCGGGCCGGACACGTCCTTTGCCGGCGGCATCTGGACCTGGAGCGGCTTCCTGCCTCATCCGGGCCGCACCCGCGCCACGATGGAGCCCGCCCTGCGGGCCTGCCTCAGGCACGGTACCAAACGGGTGACGGCCACCATGTGGGGGGACGACGGATCGGAGACCAGCCCCTTCCTGGCCCTTCATCAGCTGCCGCTGTTCAGCGAGGCGTACTGGCGGGGCGAGGTCCCGGGCGCGGAGGAAGTAGGCGCGATCGGCGCTTTCCTCACCGGCCTGAGCGCCGAGGCCTACGAGAGCTTCGACCTGTTCTATCCCGATGACGGGGACGACCGGGTGGGCAAGGCCCTGATCTGGTGCGACCCGATGTATCCCATCGGGCCGGAGCCGGGCAAGACCGCTGCGGCCGGGGAGAGGGCCCGGAAGGCGCTCCGTATCCTTGAGAAGGAGCCGGACCGGGACGATGTCCTTTATGCCCGGGCGCTCTTTGAGGTCTGCGCCCTGAAGGCCGATCTGATGCCCCGTATCGCCGAAAAGTACCGCGCGGGCGACCGGGCGGGGATGCGGGCCCTGGCGGAGACGGAGGTGCCCCGCCTTAAAATGTGCTATGATGAGCTTATAAAACGGCACCGCGTCATCTGGGAGCAGGCCTATAAGCGCAACGGCTGGGAAGTGATGGCCTTAAGGTACGGCGCGGTCAGGGGCCGCCTGGAGGACGTGGGCCTCGCCCTTAAACGCTGGGCCGACGGGGAGCTCAAGATCCTGTGCGAGCTCGAGGAGGAGCGCCTGGATCCCGCCCGGGCCCGGGG
>CACZOZ010000283.1:0-2326 GCA_902782865.1 uncultured Eubacteriales bacterium | reverse complement strand
CCGCCGTTCTCTGATATCCTTTGAGCAGGTGAGAACGGATCGAAAACAGATATACCAGGAGGCGGCATATGCGTAAAACGAAGATCGTCTGCACGATCGGCCCGGCCAGCGATTCCGAGGAGACCCTGCGCGCCCTGTGCGAGGCGGGCATGAACGTGGCCCGGCTGAACTTTTCTCACGGCACCCATCCGGATCATTTGAAGCGGATCGAGACCATCAAGAAGGTGCGCAGGGATCTGGGCCTGCCCATCGCCATCATGCTGGACACCAAGGGCCCCGAGTACCGCATCGGCACCTTCAAAAACGGAAAGGTCACCCTCAAAAAGGGCGACTCCTTCGTGTTCACCACCCGCGACGTGGAGGGCGACGAGGGGATCGTCTCCGTCAGCTATAAGGATCTGGCCAAGGAACTGGGCCCGGGGGACAGGATCCTGCTCAACAACGCCCTGATGGAGTTCCTGGTCAAGGAGACCGATGGGGTGGAGATCCGCACGGAAGTGGTGATGGGGGGCGAATTGTCCAACCGCAAGAGCATGAGCTTCCCCGGCAAGATCATGAAACAGACCTACCTGTCCGAGCAGGACAAGGCGGACATCCTTTTCGGCATCCAGAACGACGTGGATTTCATCGCCTGCTCCTTCGTGAGCGTCAAGCAGGACCTGGTGGACGTGCACGAGCTCCTGAGGGCCCACGGGGGCGACGACAGCGTGGAGCTCATCGCCAAAATAGAGAACCAGTCGGGCTATGACAACATCGAGGAGATCTGCAAGGAGTGCGACGGCATCATGGTGGCCCGGGGCGACATGGGCGTGGAGGTGCCCCTGGAGCGCCTGCCCGCCATCCAGAAGGACCTGATCACCAAGTGCCGCCTCCTGGGCAAGCGGGTCATCACCGCCACGGAGATGCTGGAGTCCATGATCCAGAACCCGCGGCCCACCCGCGCCGAGGCGTCGGACGTGGCCAACGCCGTGTATGACGGCACCAGCGCCGTGATGCTCTCGGGCGAGACCGCCGCCGGCAAATACCCCGTGGAGGCGGTGCGCATGATGGCGAAGATCGCCGTGGCCGCCGAGGAGAGCATCGACTACGCGGAGCGCTTCCACAACTCCACCTTCATCATCAAAAACGACGTGGACGCCATCTCCCACGCCACCTGCGGCATGGCCATCGACATCAAGGCCAAGGCCATCGTGGCCAGCTCCCTGTCGGGCTGGACCACCCGCATGGTGTCCCGTTTCCGCGGCCCGGTGGACATCGTGGGCATGACCACCAATGAGAAGACCTGGCGCCTGCTGGCCCTCAGCTGGGCGGTGACCCCGTGGATGAGCGAGATGCTGCCCTCCACGGACGTGCTGTTCTACACCGCCAAGAAGATCGCCGTGGAGGCCCTGCACCTCAAAAAGGGCGACAAGGTGGTCATCACCGGCGGCGTCACCAACGGCCAGTCCGGCAACACCAACCTGATCAAGATCGAGAACGTGTGACATTATATGGAGATCTATCGGCCGGGCGGGGCCCGGCCCGCTTTCCTTCCGCTGTCCGCCCTCCTCCTGTCCGTCCGGACAGGAGGAGCCTTTTTTTCGGCCGCGGGGGCGGCCTATAAAGTAAAGTTTGCGTAACAGTTCAGTTATATTTTCTTGATGATTATACCGTATAATAGGCCGTGGGCATGAAGCCCGAGATCATTCAGAAAAGGAGACACTTTCATGAAAAAGATCGCAGCTCTTATCCTGGCGCTGGCCATGACGCTGTCCTGCTTCGCGGCGCTGGCTGACAACATCAAGATGGACAAGCTGACCTTCCAGTTCGTGCCTTCCAAGGACGCGGACGTGATCATCACCGGCACCAAGAACCTGCCGGAGCTGATCAAGGCCGAGATGGCCACCCTGGGCTATGACATCGGCGAGGTGGAGATCTCCGTCGGCACCAGCTACGAAGCCACCGGCGAAGCCATGAGCGCCGGTACCATCGATGTGGGCTGGCTGCCCGGCGGCACCTACGCCATCTACAGCCAGAACAAAGAAGTGGACGTCATCCTGACCGCGACCCGCGCCGGTCTGTCCAACGACAGCGAGACCCCCTCCGACTGGAACGGCGTTGCCAACAAGACCCTGCCCACCGACGTGCAGGTGACCTTCTACCGCTCCCTGATCTACGCCGGCCCCTCCGAGTACGGCAAGCAGCTGGCCGCGAAGGTCAACGCCGGTGAGGAACTGACCTGGGACGAGCTCAACGCCGCCACCTGGGCCGTGGGCAACACCTCCTCTTCCGCCGGTTACATCTATCCCACCATGTGGCTGATGAACAACTACGACGGCAAGAAGAT
>CACZOZ010000282.1:0-2540 GCA_902782865.1 uncultured Eubacteriales bacterium | reverse complement strand
TTTATTTGCGGTGCATCTCGTTGTATTTTTTCACGATGCCGTCGAGCAGGTCCATATGCTCGAAATCCCGGGCGCACACGATATTGATCTCCCGGACCATGTTCAGGTCCTCGATGGACAGCCCGGCCAGCGTCCCGCTGCGGATCTCGTCCCGGCAGGCGCTCCTGGCCAGAAGCGACACACCGAAGCCGCGGCGGATCAGGTCCTTGATGCTGGCGATGCTGTCGATCTCCATGGCCACGTTGAACTCGCTGGGGCTCAGGCCGCGGCTCTCCAGGGAAGCGCTGAACAGGTTGCGGGTGGTGGACCCGGGCAGGCGCAGGATCAGCCGCTCCTTCTTGAGCTGGTCGATGCTGATGGTGCCCCGCTTCGCCAGGGGATGGTCGGGCGGCACCGCCACGGTGAGGAAGTCCGTGTCCAGCATGATGTACTTGAGGGCCGGGTCCGCGGTCTTTCCCTCCACGAAGGCGAAGTCCAGTTCCCAGGAGCGCAGCATCGCGTACAGATTGTCCGTGGTGTCGGTGAGGATCTTCATGTTCAGCCCGTCCATGCCGTTGGTATAGGCGGCCAGGGCCTCGATGATGGCGGCGCTCTCGGCCGAGTGGGTGATGCCCACGGTGAGGGAGCGGATCCGCTCCTTCTCGTTGATCAGCGCCTGCCTGAGGTTGTCGGTCAGGGCCGCCATGCGCTGGGCGTACCGCACGATCATCTCACCCTCGGGCGTCAGGGTGAAACGGTTGTGGTTGTGATCGAATATCTTCACGTTCCAGTATTCTTCCAGCTGCCTTATGTGCTGGCTCACCGCCGGCTGGCTCAGCCCCAGCTGAAAGGAGGCCCGGGTAAAGCTGCCGGTCTCCACCACCTTGAGCAGCGACAGAAGACGAAAATCCACCATGTGATCCTCCGTTTTTATGGACGGTATCCGGGGCCGGTCTTTTTGCTCCGCCGCGCGCGGAGGAGCTGCCCCCAAAGGTATCTTTCCCCGCAGAGGAAAATGATTTCTTATTTTATGGGGCGCGGGCACCGGATTGCAAATCAGACTTCCTGAGCCCCCTATCAGCTTTTCTGATGGCGGAGGCTTAGAACGCAGGCGCGGCAAGGAAAACGCCTTCAGGCCCGGCCCCGGCTCATAAAATATCGTGATGGAAGGCCTCAAAAGCCTGATGGTCCCGGCGGGCCGGAGGCCGGCGGAGCGGGGCGATTGCCATCCGCGGCCCGGACGTGATAATATGGGGCTTGAAAAACGCGCCGGATCCCATGGACCCGGCTGTAAAGGAGGACATGATATGGACAGGATACACACCGAAAAAGCCCCCGCGGCGGTGGGGCCCTATTCCCAGGCCGTCATCGCCGGCGGCATGGTGTACACTTCCGGCCAGATCGCCCTGGATCCTTTGACCGGGGAGCTCAAGGGCGCCACCACTCGGGAGCAGGCCGAGCAGGTGATGAAAAATCTCCTCGCCGTCCTGGAGGCGGCGGGCACGGGGCCGGAAAAGGCGGTCAAGACGCTGTGCTTCCTCACGGACATGAAGGACTTCGCGGACTTCAACGAGGTGTACGCCCGGTATTTCACCGGGAAGCCCGCCCGGTCCTGCGTGGAGGTGAGCGCCCTGCCCAAGGGCGCGAAGTGCGAGGCGGAAGTGATCGCGGAACTGTGAGGGATGCCCTTCAAGTCAGGAGTGATGCTATGATCGCCTGACCGCGGGCGATCATAGCTGCAAAAGCGGAGCCTTTCGCGAGGAGGCAAAGATGCGTAAGATCAGGCCGTCCCTGCCCGCGGCCCTTCTGGCGGCGGTGATGCTCCTCGCCTTTGCCCCGGCCCGCTCGTTCGAGAGCGCGCCGGGGTACGGCGAGGCACCCTTAAGAAAACTGTTCGTCTCCCCGTCGGGCAGCGACATATACGGCGACGGGTCTTTCGCCGCGCCCTTTTTTACCCCCGGGCGCGCCGCGGCCGCGGCCCGGCCCGGGGACACGATCTTCCTTTCGGAGGGCACCTGGGATCTTATGGATCCCGTGGAGCTGCCCCCGGGAGTGAGCCTTGAGGGCATGGGGGAGGGGACGGTGCTCACCTCGTCCACGCTCACCGAGGAGCTGGGCGGGCGGTACGCCCTTGTGCGCCTCACTTCCCCGGAGGAAGGCGTGATGCTGGACGGGGACCAGCACATCTCCCATATCACCTTCGACGGGAAGGGCACCGCCACCCAGGCCATCGAGATACAGGACCGGCACAATGTGGCCGTCCATCACTGCGTCATCCGGGATTTCGTCCACGTAGGCGTGGGCTGGCGGGCCACCGGCATCAGCGAGGAGGCGCCGCCGGAGGAGTTCGTCACCGGCGGGCGCTTTTATGACAACGTCATGCGGGACAACAGCTTCTACGGCCCGGACGCCTGGGGCAATATCTACGGCCGGGGCGCCCTTTTTGGCGGCGGTCTTAAGGATTTTGAGATCTTCGGCAACACCATCATCGAGGACTGCCGCACCGGGATGAACGGCATGCGGGGCGTGCCGGTGAAGTTCTGGTACTACACGGGCTTCAC
>CACZOZ010000281.1:0-10344 GCA_902782865.1 uncultured Eubacteriales bacterium | reverse complement strand
GCGGTGGGCCCGCTCTCGATCACGCTGCCGTTCTCCATGAACAGCACCCTGCGGGACACGCTCCTGGCGAAATCCATCTCGTGGGTCACGATCAGCATGGTCATGCCGTCCTCCGCCAGCCGGCGCATCACGCCGAGCACCTCGCCGATCAGTTCGGGATCCAGCGCGCTGGTGGGCTCGTCGAAATAGATGATCTCGGGGTCCGTCACCAGTCCCCGGGCGATCGCCACCCGCTGCTGCTGCCCGCCGGACAGCTGGTTGGGGTAGCTGGAGATCTTATCGCCCATGCCCACTCTTTCAAGGGCCTTCACGGCGATGTCCGCGGCCCGGTGCCTGTCCATCTTCCGGCCCACGGTGAGCCCCAGGGTCACGTTCTGCAGCACGGGCTTGTTGAGGAACAGGTTGTAGTTCTGGAACACGAAGGCCGTTTTTCTGCGGATGCGGGCGATCTGGGCGTTCGTGGCGCTGTGCATGTCGAACCGCTCCCCGTCAAAGATCATTTCACCGGCGTCCGCCCGTTCCAGATAGTTGAGGCACCTTAGAAAAGTGGTCTTGCCCGATCCGCTGGGGCCCAGGATGGCCACCACGTCGCCCTTTTCCACGTTCAGATCGATCCCGCGCAGCACGTCGGTGTCCGCGAAACGCTTGTGTACGCCCTTTACCTGCAGCATCATTTGATTTTTCCTCCGTAGCTTGCCAGCTTCTTTTCGCCCTTGTGCTGCAGCCAGGTCAGCAGCGTGCAGAAGGCCAGGTAGATCATCGCCACTTCCAGATACAGCCCCAGGGACTCGTACACGCGCCCGTTGATCACCTGGGCCTGGCGGAACATCTCCATCACCGTGATGGTGGCGGCCATGCTGGTGCCCTTGAGCATGGAGATCAGCGAGTTCGACAGGGCGGGGAAGGCGGTGCGGAAGGCCTGGGGCAGCACCACGTGGGTCATGATCTGCAGATAGTTGAGGCCCACGCAGTAGCCCGCCTCCACCTGGCCCACGGATACGCTCTCCAGAGCGCCCCGCATGGTCTCGGCCATGTAGGCGCCCTCGTTGAAGCCGAACACCAGCACCGCCGCGGTGAAGGCCTCCAGCTTGATGCCCACGCTGGGCAGGCCGTAGAACACGATATACAGCTGCACCAGCAGGGGCGTGCCGCGGATCAGCCAGATATAGAACCGGCAGATCTGCCGCAGGCATTTCACGTCGGCGTACTGGATCAGCGCCACGATCACGGCGATGAGCAGCGCCAGCAGGAAGGACAGGATCGTCAGCGGTACCGTGACCTTGACGCCGTACTCCAGCAGCTTGGGAAAGGAATCGATCAGGATATTCTGCAAGCGTTCACTCATCAGAAGCGTTCTCCCTTAACACATGTGTCTTCCATCAGCCTTGTCAGCACCCGGATGCCCTGAAAATAAGCCCGCAGGGAGATCCTTTCGTTGGTGCCGTGTACGCCCTCTTTGGATATCTCCTCTTCCTCCAGGAACGGTCCGAAGCGCATCACGCACCGGCTCAGACACTCATAGTTCCTGGCGTCGGTGGCGCCCCGGTTCTGGGCCGGGATGAAGCGGAGGCGGTCAAAATACCTTTCCAGCGTTTTTTTCAGCGCCCGGTATCCGTAAGAAGAGATATCGGAGGGCACGGAAGCGGCGATCTTCTGCACCCAGGAGACGTCCACGTCCGGTCCCAGAAGTGCCGTGTATTTCTCCAGCAGCTTTTCGGGCGTGTCCTTCGGGATCATGCGGAAATTGATCACGGCCTCCATGTCCTGGGGCATCACGTTGCCCGCGGGCGCGCCGGGGGAGATCATGGTGGGAGCCGCGGTGGTGCTCACCAGGTGGTACAGGCTCTCCCGCGCCATGAACCATCGTTTCAGCTCCTGCGTGTGCTTTTCCGGTTCTTTCGCCCAGGCGCGCATGGGCTCCTCGGTGATCAGGGGCGCCAGTGTCTTCAGGCTGCTGATGACGGATCGCTGGATCTCGGGCTCCGGCGGATCATCAAGGACCGCGGTGATGGCCCGGGCCAGGCGGCCCAGGGAGGTACCGTGGAAGGGGTTGGAGCTGTGCCCGCCCCGGGATCTGACGGCGAGCCTCATATCGCCGTAACCCTTTTCATAGGTCCCGATGGTGCAGATCAGGGTGCCGGGAGCGCCCCAGTCTCCGGCGTCGGTCACGTCGCCCGCGCCCTCGTCCAGCACATACTCCATTTCCGCGCCCCGGTCCTTCAGGAGCGCGGCCATGGCCCTGGCGCCGGTGGAGACGGTCTCCTCATCCTCGGCGAAAGCGAAGGTCACGGCGCGTTTGAAGGCGCCGTGTTTTTTCAGCAGGTACTCGGCGCTCTCCATCTCGGCGATGAGCATCTGTTTGATGTCCATCGCCCCCCGGCCCCACAGGTATCCGTCCGCGATATCCCCGGAAAAGGGCCCGTGCAGCCAGTCGTTTTCCGTGCCGGGCACCACGGGCACCACGTCCTGGTGGGCCATGAACAGCGCCGGCTTCAACGTATGATCGCTGCCCGGGAGGGTGATCAGCAGGCTGTGGCCGATCTTTTCCCATACGGCTTTTTCGGCGACAAATGGAAAAGCCGCGCGCAGGAAAGCCTGCAGGCGGTCAAAAGCGCTGTAGTCTATTCTGGATGTGTCCACATAGCTCACCGTGGGGCACCTCACGGCCTGGGAAAGATGCTCCGCTGCCCGGGCGGTGTCCAGGTCCGGGTAATCGTCCTCATGACGGAAAAGGTCCGCGTTTTTCATGCTTCACCATTAAAAACCACAGGGAGGGGGCCTCCCTGTGGTGTCGGTCCGAGCCGGTCTGTCAGTCGGCCGCCGTGAGGTCCAGCCCGAAATACTTCAGGGAGATGGCGCTCAGGGTGCCGTCCTTCCGCGCGTTCTCCAGGATCTCGTCGATCGCCGCCACCAGGCTGTCCGTCTCAGGCGCTTTGCGCACGGGGTAGGCTACCGGATCGCCGGGCAGCACCTGCACGATCTTGATGTTGGCGTCCGGATGCTGCTTGAGGTAATCCTCGATGGACACCTGGGCGTTGATCGTGGCGTCCACACGGCCGTAGCGCAGCAGCTCGATGGTCTCGCCCAGGGTGGACACGTAGGTCACCGTGGCGCCCTGGTCCTCAGCCAGCTGAGCGTAGGTGGAGGAGGGGGAATTGGCGGTGGTGCGGCCCTTCAGGTCCTCGATGGTCTTGATGTCCTCATTGTCGGAGGCCACTACCAGCACCTTGTGGGTGTACACATAGGGGGTGGAGAAGCTGTATTTTTCCGCGCGGGTCTCAGTATAGCCCACGCCGTTGCAGGCGATGTCGAACCGGCCGGAATCCACGCCCGCCAGGATGGAATCCCAGTCCGTCTCCTGGAATTCGGCGGTCACGCCCAGGCCCTCGGCGATCAGCTTGCCGATCTCAACATCCAGGCCCACCAGCTCCCCGCTCTCGTCATGGTAGGTCCAGGGGGACCAGTTGCCCTCGGTGGCGATCACCAAGGTGCCTCGGTTTTTGATCGTGTCCAGCAGGTCCTCGGCGAAGGCGCCGGATACGCTCAGGGCCAGAACAGTCACAAGGATCAGGGAGATCAGTTTTTTCATGGTGCGCCTTCCTTTCAAAGGTCTCTGCCCGGGGGCGGCTCACGGCCGTCTTCCGGGAAAACAAGTCAGGGCATCCGAGAAGGATGCCCGGTCGGGATGCTTATCCTGCGGTGAGCTCTTTGCGCCGCACGGGATCCCGGGGGGATCCGGGCACAGTCTATCACATTATACAGTCAATCGTCAATGAGACGGATTGTATTAAAAATGTTGCCATTATCTGGAAACATGCTCACTTCGGGCGCACGCTGTCGGCGGTCAGGCGCAGGATCTTTTCGCATTCCGCCGGATCGTGATATTTCTCGTTCACGATCATGCTCATCAGGAACACGGCTCCTTTGCTCTCGATATAATACCGCATGTCCTTTGAATCGTCCTCGGCCTCGCACCATCCGGCGGTCATGCGCACCCCGTTCGGATTTGTGTAGATCCGGGCGTCATTGAGGAAGGGGCACCTTTCGATCACGTCTTCCGCCGTGGAAAGGGACCGGGCGTTCAGGTCCCGGATCTCTCCGTCCAGCACCAGGGACCCGGCTTTCTGCCCGGATCCGCCGCTCTTCCATACGGCGTATCGGGAGTCGGAATAAGTGCAGGTATATCCTTCCGGCGGATCCACCAGCATGCCGCTCATCACCCGGCCCTTTAAGGTCTGGGCCCGGCCGAGCAGAGCGATCACCACCGCCAGCCCGATCAGCATCAGCCCGGGGAACATGAACTTTTTCAAGCGCTGCCTGAGTTTTCCGCTTTCCCTTTCTCGGGCGCCGCCGTCGGGGCCTTTCCGCTTCCTGAACTTTCCCGGCAGTGTCATCATGCCCTTCCACAGGAAGCGGAAAAGGAGCGCCGCGGGGATGCTGCAGCCCAGCACGGCGAAGGTATACAGCGGCACGTTCCGGATATAGTACAGGCTGGGGGCCAGGTCCAGGAAATTGAACCCGAACAGCTCCACGAATATCCCGTGCACCAGGTAAAACTCCAGGGTGATCCCGCCCAGGAACTTCAGCGCTTTGTTGCCCAGGCGCACCTTCATGGAGAAGATCATCATGAAGGACACGCAGCCGACGCAGGCCAGCCACTGGGACAGGGCGGTCAGCAGCCGGTGGGGCACCTTTATCGGATCGCCCCAGTTCTGCCCGTAGTATCCCCACAGATCCGGCGCCTTGAGATCGGAGAACAGGTAGAACCCCACCATGGCGGTCAGGGACAGGATCAGCCAGAAGGGGTATCCTTTTTTGAGCCTCGCGGTGATCTTTTGCTCATGCCGGCCGAACAAAAGGCCCAGGGGGAACATCACCACGCTGTTGTACCACCATTCGCCGCGGAACCACCAGGCGTTCTGATGATCGATGAACGCGTTGAACACGGTGTACACGATCGTGAAGGCCCACACCCATCCGATCGCGGTCCGTTCGGAGCGGCATTTACGGAAGGCCAGGCAAAACACCGCGTAGAACATCACGATCACCACGGGGAACCAGGCGTTGAAATTGGCCATGTGCAGCCCGCTCAGGTACCAGACCGTCGTCAGCGCCGTGAGCTTTTCACCCATCAGATACCTTACGATCAGGTGGATGACCTCGGACAGGTAATAGGCCGCGATGATGGGCACGATCCGCCTGCGCGTGAAGCCGTCCAGATATCCCGGCTTGGTCTTCAGGCTCCTGTACAGCCCCAGGCCGCTGCCGAAAAAGAACACGGCCACGAACAGGAAGCCCACCGGCGCGAAAACGTCCAGCCCGTGGACGATGTACTGGCTGGGGTGCCAGGGGCCGCAGCTCTTCTGGGCGATATGGTGCAGGGCCACTCCCAAGGCGGCGACGCCCTGGAGCACTTTGGTCTGCTCCCGGGAGGTATACCCATCGTTCCATTCGCCCTTTTTATATCCCGCGGCGCCGAAAAATACCAAGGCGCCCAGCAGGAAATACACAGGATACATCAGGTCCATTTCTCATCCTCCCCGGGATCGTATCTCAGGTAAGCGCCTTCCATAGGGGAGGCGGCCCACTCGCTGAACAGGCGCAGCACACCGGTTCTGTACTTCGCCGGTTTCGGCCGCCAGGCCTTCCGGCGCTCACGGAGCACCCGCGCGATCTCCTCCGGCGTCTTCCTTTCGCCGCGGACGCCCACGATGTCCAGCCGTCTTTCCTTCACGTCCAGGTATATCAGGTCCCCTTCCTCCACCAGGGCGATGGGCCCGCCGGCCTGGGCTTCCGGGCTGCAGTGCCCGATGGAGGGCCCGGTGGACGCGCCGGAGAAACGGCCGTCCGTGATCAGGGCGATCGAGCGCCCCAGTACGGGATCGGATGAGATGGCCTCGGTGGTGTAGAACATCTCCGGCATGCCCGATCCCCGCGGACCCTCATACCGGATCAGCACCGCGTCCCCGGGACGGACCCTGTGCCTGAGCACCGCGTCCACGGCCTCCTCCTCGCTGTCGAAGGGGCGGGCGCGGAGCACCGATGAGAACATTTCCTTCGGGCAGGCGGTGTGTTTGATCACGGCGCCGCCCGGGGCCAGGCTGCCCCTCAGCACAGCCACGGATCCGTCCGTGCCCATGGGATCGCTCTTCGGCCGGATGATGTCCTCCCGCTTAAGGTCCAGGCCGTATTTGGCGTTCGCTCTCTCCAGCCGCGCCCGGCACTCATCATAGTACCAGCCGCGTTTGAGGTCATCCAGGTTTTCGCCCACCGTCTTCCCGGTGACGGTCATGGCGTCAAGGCGCAGGGCATCCCGCAGCTCTTCCATCACCGCGGGCACGCCGCCGGCGCGGCTGAACAGATCGGCGCTCCAGCGTCCCGCGGGCCTTATATCCGTCAGGTACAGCGCGCCCCGGTGCAGGCGGTCGAAGGTGTCCCCGTCGATCCGGATGCCCAGTTCATGGGCGACGGCGGGCAGATGCATCAGGCAGTTGGTGCTGCCGGATATGGCCGCGTGGATGAGGATGGCGTTCTCGAAGCTTTCCGCGGTCACGATGTCCGACGGCCTCAGCCCCTCCTTTGCAAGCTCCACGGCTCTCTTCCCGGCCGTGCGCGCGGCCCTCATCATTTCCTCACTGTCCGCCGGCAGCAGCGCCGTGCCGGGCAGGGCCAGCCCCAGGGCCTCGGCCATCACCTGCATGGATCCCGCGGTGCCCATGAAGGCGCAGGCGCCGCAGCCGGGGCAGGCGTTCTCTTTGGCCCAGTCCAGTTTCTCCCGGGAGATCTCTCCCCGGGCATGCCGCGCGGCGTACGCGCCCAGCTGTTCCAGGGTGAGCATCTCCGGCCCCGCGCCCATGACGCCGCCGGGCAGCACCACGCCGGGAATGTTCAGGCGCGCCATGCCTATCAGGCATCCGGGCAGACCCTTGTCGCAGCTTGAGATGAACACGCCGCCGTCAAAGGGCGTGGCGCTGCCGTGGATCTCGATCATGTTCGCGATCATCTCGCGGCTCACGAGGGAAAAATCGATGCCGTCGGTGCCCTGGCTCTCTCCGTCGCAGATGTCCGTGCAGTGATAGCGGGCGCCGTGCCCGCCCGCTTCCCTGACGCCCTCCCGAACCGCTTCGGCGAGCTTTTTCAGGTGCACCGATCCGGGATGGCTGTCCCCGAAGGTGCTCTCGATGATGATCTGCGGCTTTGAAAGGTCTTCCTTCGTCCAGCCCGATCCCAGGCGCAGGGGATCCTGCTCCGGGGCCAGGGAACGTACGCGCTGGCTCATCTGCTCCATGCCGATGCCCTCCGGATAAGAAAGAAACGATGTGATACACCACTATACCACTGTTGTGGCCCCGCCGTAAAGCCCGGGAGAGCGGATCCGCTGTCAGATCCTGGGATGGGCTGCGGCGAAATATCGTGCATTTTCATGAACGCTGTGATATGATGGGGCAAAGCATTCGATCGGAGGAACATACGATGAGAACGATCCTTTCCCTGGCCCTTTGCGTGATCTTCCTGCTCCTGTGTGCCCCGGCGGCCGTGGGGGAGGACCTGCCTTCCCTCAAGGACATATACGCCGGCTCCTTCGATGTGGGCGTCGCCCTGCCCCGCGGCGCGTTCTCCGACAAGGCCAAGATGGATCTGGTCAGGCAGCAGTTCAATATCATCACGCCCGAGAATGAGATGAAGCCGGACTCGGTGCTGGACGTGGGCACGAGCCGCGCCCTTTCCCGCACGGACGAGACCGCCGCGGCGGTGCGCTTTGACGCGGCGAAGCCCCTTCTGGATTTCGCGAAGGCCAACGGCATCAAGGTGCACGGGCACACCCTGGTGTGGCACAGCCAGACGCCCGAGGAGTTCTTCCACGAGGGGTACGACAAGTCCCGGCCCTTCGTCACCCGGGACGTGATGCTGGGCCGCCTGGAGAACTATATCAAAGGCGTGATGGAATATCTGGACCGGGAATACCCCGGCGTGGTGGTCAGCTGGGACGTGGTCAACGAGGCGGTGGACGACAGCGGCCTCCTTTTGCGTATCTCCAACTGGACCAAAGTGGTGGGGGACGATTTCGTGCACCGCGCCTTCGAACTCGCCCGGAAATACGCGCCTGAGGGCACACTGCTCTACTATAACGACTACCTTCCCTCCACCTCCAAGCTGGAGCGGGCCTGCACCCTGGTCGAGAGCCTGAAGGAAGAGGGCTGCATCGACGGCTTCGGGAACCAGATGCACGAGAGCGTCACCGGGAAAAGCACCTGGAGCCTCACCGCGGAGCTCAACCGCATCGCCAACCTGGGGCTCAGGATCCGCATCAGCGAGCTGGACATCGGCATGAAAACGCCCACGGAGGAGAACCTCAAAAAGCAGGCCGTATTGTACGCTCATGTGATGCAGCAGGCCCTGAGGCACGCCGATCAGATGGAGGCCGTGCAGGTCTGGGGCCTCACGGACAGCATGACCTGGCGCACCGGGGAATCCCCCCTGCTGTTTGACAGCAAGCTGCAGCCCAAGCCCGCCTTCTTCGCCGCGGCCGACCCCGAAAGTGTTCAGTAACGTCAGTCGATATAAAAAAGATCCGCTCTAAGCCCGTACGGGAAAGGAGCGGATCTTTTTTGCGTTTGCGTCAGCCCCATTCACGTCCGCGTCTCATGGATACGCGGTACAGCAGCCAGCCGAGCCCCGCGCCCAGGGTGTTGTCGATCAGGTCGTCCACGTCGAAAAAGCCGCGGTGGGTCAGCAGCTGGATGATCTCTACCGTCAGGCTCAGCGCCAGTCCCCAGAGGGCCGCCTTCCACCAGCGGTCGGTCCTCCGGGAGATACACGGCGTCAAAAGCCCCACGGGGACGAACACCAGCACGTTCTGGATCACCTCATAAAGGCTCCCGAGGCCCGCATCGGTCAGGGTGCCGCTTACGATGCCGCGCCTGAGCGCCCCGTAGATCTCAAGGTTGTACCGGGCCTGAGATGACGGCGTCCTGGCCAGCAGGGCGAGCCAGGCAAGGGCAAGGAGGTACGCCGCCAAAAGATAAACGGCTGCTTTCGGACGGTATTTTGATACGCACAGGCACAGAATGATGAAGCCCGAAGCGATCAGGATCTGGGTCATGGTGCCTTTTTCCTTTCTTCCGATGATCCGGGAAACGGAATGATGTCATTCTATCATATGACGCCGCGGAACGGAACATTATAAATACGTCCAGCCCGGCCCGCACGGTTGATAATCCGTGTTTTTTCGGGTATAATGATATCAACGTTCCGATATATCGCCTGTTCATGATGACTGCCGGGAGGGATGATCCGATGATGAAACGTATCGTATCCGCGCTGCTTCTGTGCGCCATGCTGTTCACGCTGACCGCCGCGCAGGCGGCTACGGCGGACATGAAAAAGGCCAAGGTCTCCTTTGACCTGAAGACCGGCAAGAATTCTACCTGCTACACCCTGTACGGCGGCCTGGATGAGGGTGTGCCCATCAAGTGCAAGGTCACGAATCTCCAGATGCGTTCACGCGGCGAGGATCAGGCGCAGATCTTCTTCCGGCTCACGCTGACCAACGCCTTCGAGCCCACGGACGAGCAGATCCATTCCATGGTGGACAACATGTCCGACGGCACCATCGGCGGCATCATCGGCTACTGCTTCGCGGACTATGAGACGGGCATGTGCCTGGAGACGGAAAACGACTTCGGCGTCAAGGTGGACAAAAAAGAGATCACCGTGAACAAGCAGAAGTTCGAGGCCCAGGACGGCTACTGGATCCGGATCCCCGTGGAATGCGTGTACGACCTCACCGTCACTTTTCCCAAGGATTATGACGGCCTGTGCTTCGGCGTGCTGGGCCGGTCGAAGCCCTTCAAGACCGATGATGATGACGCCTTCTGGGCCGGCAAGGTCCCCTTCAGCAAGACGGCCTATTATGACAAGGACAACAAAAAGGTCTCCCATTTCATGCGCCTCAAGTATGAGGACGACGGAAGGCTCGATATCACCCGGGCCACTTTCGCCAAGATCAAGGACAAGACCTATAACGGAAAACCCTTCAAGCCGAACCCCAAGATCACCTATGACGGCAAAAAGCTGGTCAAGGGCAAGGACTACACCCTCTCCTACAGCGACAATGTCCGGGTGGGCGCCGTGGCCGTGACCGTCACGGGCAAGGGCGATTACACCTGGCACAACACCGTGTATTTCAATATCCGCAAGGCGGACCTGGGCAAGATCGGCGAGGTCACGCTCGGCGAGGAAAAGTTTTCCTACACGGGTAAGGAGATCAAGCCCGATCTCACCGTCACGGCCACGCTGGACGGCGAGAAGGTCGCTCTCCGGGAAGGCTTTGACTACACCGTC
>CACZOZ010000280.1:0-4330 GCA_902782865.1 uncultured Eubacteriales bacterium | reverse complement strand
TCCCCGGTCCTGAGGTAGGGCCCCTGGATATTGGCGCCGCTGCGGATATAGACCATTTCGGTGACGGCGTTTTCCAGGCCGCTCTCCTGCACCACCTGATACACCAGGTCTTTGGGACAGGGCCGGATCACGTCCGAATAGATGACATACTGATTGAACTCGTTTTTATCGGGCCGGTAGTTGCGGTTCTTTTTGACCTTGCCCTTGGTCTCGCCCGTCAGGTCCAGGACGCACAGGGGAGCGATCTCGCGCATCCGGGTCTTGAAAGTGCGCTGCTCGTCCTTGTCCGGCACCACCCTGAGATAGCCGTCGTCGGGAAGTTCTTTTTTAAGGTCCGCAGCAAAAACGGTATCGTCGTTCAATAAAGGCTTAACACGGAACAGGCCTCCCTGGGGTCTGTCCTCTTCCAGAAAAGCCAGTGAAAGTTTGCCCTGAAGATTCATAGCGGTATGGGTGCTCCTTTAAAAATGGGTGATAGGTCAGGTGCGTACGAAAGTATCGTAAATGGCCTCGACGGCGTTCTCAAAATCATCCTCATCCACGCCGACGATGATGGACAGCTCGCTGGATCCCTGGTCGATGGTGCGGATGGATATGCCGCGGGTGGAAATGGCGGTGAACAGCCGGGCCGCGGTGCCGAAAACGCGCACCATGCCCCGTCCCACGGTGGCGATCAGGGCCAGGTGGTCTGACACCGTCAGGTTATCGGGCTGCACCAGCTCTTTGATCCGCTCGATGACCGCTTCCCGGTGGGGCGCCAGCTCGGCTTCCTTGACCACGACGCTCATGGTGTCGATGCCGGTGGGCAGGTGCTCGAAGTTGACCCCGTTTTCCTCAAAGGCCTGGAGCACGCGCCGGCCGAAACCCAGCTCGTTGTTCATCATGTCCTTTTCGATGTGGATGATGGTGAACCCCTTCTGGCCGGCGATGCCGGTGATGGTGTGCCGGGTGGATCCGGGCCGCAAGGAGGCGCTGATCATGGTGCCGGGATGGCTCGGGTCGTTGGTGTTGCGGATGTTCGTCGGGATGCCGGACTTGTGCACGGGGAAGACCGAGTCTTCATGCAGCACGGTCGCGCCCATATAGCTCAGCTCCCGCAGCTCCCGGTAGGTCAGGGAATCGATGAACTGCGCGTCCTTGATGATGCGGGGATCCGCCATGCGGAACCCGGTCACGTCCGTCCAGTTCTCATACACGTCGGCATTGACGGCGTTGGCCACCAGGGCGCCGCTGATATCGCTGCCGCCCCGGGAAAAGGTGATGACGCTGCCGTCCTCGTCGGCCCCGTAAAAACCGGGGATGACGGCATAGGGGATATCTTTGAGCGTTCCGCGCAGGAGCTCGCAGGTCTTTTCCTCGTCCAGCCTTCCGTCCTTGAAGAAACGGATGACCCGGGCCGCGTCGATGAACTCGAATCCGAGATGCCTGGCCAGGCACTTCCCGCACAGATATTCGCCCCGGCTGGCGATATAGCTCTCGCTGGCTCCGTCACGGATCCGCGCGGATATCTCCTCAAAATCCCCGTCCAGGCTGATATCGATGCTCAGCTCCCGGATGATGCTTTCGTACCGGTCGCGGATCTTTTGCAGCTGGAACTCGTAGGGCTGCCCCTGGGCTCTTAAGCGACTGCAGGCATAGAGCAGGTCCGTCACCTTGTCATCTCCCTTGGCCCTTTTTCCGGGGGCACTGGGGACCACATAATGGCGCTGGGGATCGTCCCTGACGATCTGGGCGACTTTTTTGAACTGGGAAGCGTCCGCCAGGGAGCTCCCGCCGAATTTTACGACGATCATACGATCCCTCCTGATCAGGCTGCGCCGGTGACGGTCGCGTTCCTGAGCCTTGTGACCGCGGGGATCACCAGGCTGTCATATTGACGGGTCTGTTCGGTGCAGCGCATCGTTTTGACGAGTTCCTTCATGTTTCCGCTGACGGAGCCGCCGCTGACGGCCCGCACGGCCGTGCCGTCGTGCCAGTAGGCCAGGCGGATCTCCCCGGCGATGTCTCCCGTCAGAGGGTCCACCTGGAAATCGGAAAACTCCACCACCTCGAGATACCGGCCCTCAAGGATCTCCTCCCGGGAGGCGGTGCCTCCTTCCACGGTGAAATTACCGGGGATGAAGCTGTTCCCGAGCCCGAGGTACTGGCTGAACTGCCGGCTGCCGTAAAAGTTCTCCGGCACGTTGTTCCTGATGATGACCATGTCGCGCCTCGGGGCGCCCTCCGGATCGAAGGGCAGGTCATCGGAGGAATTGGGCAGGGAAGTGACGGCGCGCACCGTCAGCCGGTCCCCGGTCATGTCCGGGGCGATGGGCGTCCCGATGCTCCAGTCGCTCCAGCCCCGCACTTTGTTCGCGGCGCTCATCCGGTAGATGAACCAGTTATAGACCTCCGCCGCCGCGTCGGTGGACAATACCACATCGGCCTTTCCGAGCGCCGGGGTCTTTCCCGCGGCGAGCTTGTCCTTGCCGTACCGCATGGCTTTTTCGATATCCTCCCGAAGGGAAGCTTTGTCGCATCCGCCGCTGCGGTACATCCGGTACAGCTCGATCTCTTCCCCGTCCGATCCGCGGGCGTTGACCACCACTTCCAGCATGGCCTCATTCACATCGGCCGAAAGGTCGATCCCCTCGCTGGTGATGAGCCGGATGGTCTTTCTCGCGGTGAACAGCTCAAAGGAATTGATATCCTCCGTATCCGTCTCGGGCAGGCTGTTCATGACCTCGAGGAAATCCGCCGCGGTGTCGCCGGGATCCCGGGCTTTAGTGCCTTCCGGGACCGCGTCTCCGGCCGGCCGGAGCGTGTAGAAAGGATTCTTCACGAAGGACGCGGACAGCATCAGGTTCCCGATGATCGCTTCGGCTTCCTTCTCATCGGCCTGGGGAGGCACCGTCCCGGACGCGCTGCCCAGGTATTTCCGGTCGGGAGAGAGCCTGAACACCTTGACTTGAAAACTCTCGATGTTCTTGTACCGGTTCTGATCCGTCAGATGCCGGATGAAGTAGAATTCCCATCCGCGGCTGACGGTCTGGGTCAGCTCCCATCCGTCGGCGCCGCTGCGTTTGAGGATATCGGTCATCTCCTGTATCGTCATCCCAGCATCGCCCTCGCTTTCAGGCAGGGGCCGCCGTCGGCCACCTTGACCCATTCCTTGTGCCCTTTGCCGCACCCGCCCGTGCCGAAGACCTCCCTGTCCCGGCTGACCATGGAAACGGAACCCAGCAGGTCGGGCACATAGCCCGTCATCACCACGGGCGCAACGACCCGGCCGGTGAGGCGGCCGTCCCTGATCTCGTAGCCCTTCTCCACGATGCACTGGATGCCCCAGTGCTTGGGATCCTCCATGCCGGAGGAGATGCCGCTGAGCAGATAGCCGTGTTCGACGGAGGCGATCATCTCTTCCAGGGTGCTTTCTCCGCTGTCGAAGAGCGTGTTGGTCATGCGGGTATAGACCTTGTGAGCGTAGTTCTGCCGCTTGCCGTTCCCCGTGGGGGATACGCCGAGGCGCAGAGCGCTCAGCGCGTCGCAGATCCCGGTCTTCAGGATGCCGTTTTCGATCTCCGTCACGTCTCCCGCCGGGGTGCCTTCGTCATCGAAGGCGTAGGAAGTCACGTCCACGGCGCACAGGGCGCCTTCGTGCATGGTCACCAGGTCGCTGCCAACGCGCTTGCCGATGTAATCGGCCCCGAGCGCGCGGTCCTTGACGAACATGTCCATCTCCACGCCGTGGCCGAAAGCTTCATGGGCGATGAGCCCCGTCACATCGGGAAGGGTGATGATGTCGTATTCCCCGGGCTCGACCCTCTGCGCGCTCAGGAGCTCCGAGACGCTTTTGAGGGCTTTGTCCAGCACGGGTCCCATGTCGTCGAAGAGCTCCGGGCCGCACCGGCCGCTCACGCCTTCGTGAGCCATCTCCGCGCGCTCGCCGTTCGACGCGACGACAAGGACGCTCCCTTCGGCGTAGACATAGCTCTGGCGCATGTCCGTCTTATCGGTCAGATACATTTTCGAGATGTGCGTGCACTGCGCGCTCACGGTGCAGTCCACCACGCTGTCACGGGCGGCTCCGGAAGCGGATACGGCGTCGAGCTTTTCGATCAGGGCCCCCATGTCCTCTTCCTCGGGGAGCCTCCCGGTATCCATCTCGCTCACCAGCCCAGTCCCGTGATCCGGCATCACCGGGGTGATATAGGGGGCGAAACGCCCGAAACGCCCGAGGACACGGAACTGACTGTCGAGCTCCCGGCGGATCATGGCCGCGGTCTCCTCCGGCGATTCGGGATCGAAACGGTTGAACGCGGCTTCGGAATACCGGCCCTCCCGGCATACC
>CACZOZ010000279.1:0-2130 GCA_902782865.1 uncultured Eubacteriales bacterium | reverse complement strand
GTGGAGCGCACCGGCGTCCACTCCGGCGACTCGATCAGCGTCTACCCGCCGTTCAGCATTTCCAACAAGGTCAAGGGGATCATCCTGCAGTACGCCAAGAAGCTGGGCCTGGGCATCGGCATCATCGGCCTGTTCAATATCCAGTTCATCGTGGACCGGCAGGAGAACGTGTACATCATCGAGGTGAACCCCCGGTCCTCCCGCACGGTGCCCTTCCTGTCAAAGGCCACGGGCTATTCCCTGGCGGTCATCGCCACCGAGGTGATCCTGGGCACCACCCTCAAGGAGCAGGGCATCTTCTGCCTGTACCCCGAGGAAAAGAAGCGCTATTACGTGAAGGTGCCGGTGTTCTCCTTCAACAAGATCAAGGGCATGGACGTGTACCTGAGCCCGGAGATGAAGTCCACGGGCGAGGCCATCGGCTATGACAACAAGCTCAACCGCGCCCTGTACAAGGCCCTGCAGGCCGCCGGCATGCGCCTGCAGCACTACGGCACGGTGCTGGCCACCCTGGCCGACGATGACAAGGAGGAGGCCCTGCCCCTGATCCGAAGGTTCTACAACCTGGGCTTCAATATCCAGGCCACGGCGGGCACCGCCCGCTTCCTCAAGGAGCACGGCATCCGCACCCACATGCTGCGCAAGATCTCCGAGGGCAGCGATGAGATCCCCGACGCCCTGCGCCAGGGGCACATCGCCTATGTGATCAACACCCGGCGCATCGACGCCCCGGAGGAGGCCTCGGACGGCATCGAGATCCGCCGGGTCTCCGCGGACAACAACGTGTCCCTGTTCACTTCCCTGGATACGGTGCGGGTGCTCCTGGATGTGCTGGAAGAGACCATCCTGACCATCTCCACCATCGACGCGTGAGGAGCTTATGAAACAGAGCGTTTTTTTGATCACGGAGAACACGCCGCTCACCGCGAACGTGTACCGCATGCGCCTTGAGGGCGACACCGGGGACATCCTGCGGCCCGGCCAGTTCGTCGATATCAGGCTGGAGGGCCTGTACCTGCGCCGCCCCATCTCCGTGTGCGACCGGGAGGGGGACGTCCTCACCCTGATCTACAAGACCGTCGGGGAAGGCACGGACAGGATGAGCCGCCTCATCCCGGGACAGAAACTGGACCTGCTGACGGGCCTGGGCAACGGCTATGACCTTGAGCGCAGCGGCGACAGTCCTATGCTCGCGGGCGGCGGCGTGGGCGTGCCGCCCCTTTACTGGCTCGCGAAGGAGCTGATCGGAAGGGGCTGTCATGTATCCGCCGTGCTGGGCTTCAACCGGGCGGACGAGGTGTTTTATGAAGAGGAATTCAAACGCCTCGGCTGCGCCGTCACCGTCACCACCGTGGACGGCTCCCGGGGAAAAAAGGGTTTCGTCACCGACGCCCTGCCCGATGAGTATACCCACGTGTACGCCTGCGGCCCCATGCCCATGCTCCGGGCCGTGTATGATCAAACGTCCGTCTCCGGCCAGTACAGCTTCGAGGAGCGGATGGGCTGCGGCTTCGGCGCCTGCATGGGCTGCAGCGTGAAGACCCGGACCGGCTCCAAACGCCTGTGCAAGGACGGGCCGGTGCTTGTAAAGGAGGAGATCATATGGGACGCCTGAGCGTGACACTGTGCGGCCTGCCCCTTGACAATCCCGTGATCCCGGCCTCCGGCACCTTCGGCTACGGGCACGAGTTCGCGGAGCTGTACGACATCGATATCCTGGGCACCTTCTCTTTCAAGGGCACCACCCTGAAGGAGCGTTTCGGCAATCCCACGCCCCGCATCGCGGAGTGCCCGGCGGGCATGATCAACGCCGTGGGCCTGCAGAACCCGGGCGTGGAAAAGGTGATCGCCAAAGAGCTGCCCCGGCTGAAAAAGTGCTTCCACAAGCCCGTCATGGCCAACGTGAGCGGGTTCTCCCTGGAGGACTACGCCCGGACCTGCGCGCTGCTGGACAAAGAGGAGCAGGTGGGCTGGCTGGAGGTGAACATCTCCTGCCCGAACGTGCACGGCGGCGGCATGAGCTTCGGCACTGACCCGAAGGCGGCGGCCGAGGTGACCCGCGCGGTGAAGCAGGTGACCACCAAGCCGGTGATCATGAAGCTGAGCCCGAACGTGACGGACATCACCGCC
>CACZOZ010000278.1:0-7076 GCA_902782865.1 uncultured Eubacteriales bacterium | reverse complement strand
GCATTTTTTTAGGATCGTACACCACGATCCAGGCGGTCTTTCCGTTGACCTCGTATCTGATCGTCGTGGCTTCGGGATGATCTTCGCTGCATGCGTCTGGATACATGGCTTTGATGCCCGGCAGTTCGCAGTAGTCTTTGTAAAGCAGCAGTTTTGTGTTCCGGCAGGCTTTGATCAGTTCTTCCGGAAGGACCGGTGTGGCAGTGACTTTCAGTCGTTGAAGCGTCAGGGCGGCAAGAGTGGCGGCGCGGTTGTAGTCTGGCGTCATTTCAGCTTGCCCTCTTCGAATACGTCGGGAAACGCGGCTTTTGCCATGGCGACCATGCGGGTCTGCTGATCCTCCGTCATTTTTTCCATACCGCGGGCGACGAGGTAGATGTTCGAATTCATCTTTTTCGAGCTGTCCTCTTTGCCGCTGTTGGGGTCTTCGATTCCCAGGACGTATGCGACTGAAACGTTGCAGGCGGCGGCGATTTTTGCCGCGTTCGTGCTGTTTACTTTTCCGCCGGTGTCGTAACGGGCGATAGATATTCTTGAGACGCCGCAGAATTCTGCAAACTCGTCCTGTGTCATGTGCATGCGCTGTCTCAAGTCTCGGATGTTATTCATTGCAATCCCTCCCCAGCGCATTGTATCAGAAATGATAATAAAATGCAATACCATTTGTGAAATTTTATGCGTTGACATAGAGTATCAAACGTGATATAAAAATATCAGCGCAGATACGAAAAGGAGGGTGCATGATCACTAATCTGAGATGTTTCCGCAAGAATCGGGGTTTGACCCAGAGTGAACTGGCGAAGATTGCCGGGATCTCGAAAATATCATTGGTGAGATACGAACACGGGGCGACAAATCCGAATGTCGACATCGTCAGAAGACTGGCGGCTGCACTCGATGTTTCTGTGGACGAGCTGATCAACGAAAAGAAGGTGGGGTGACGATGAACAGGTTTCTGACTGTTGATGACATCGCGGAACGACTGAATGTTTCCAGGGAGACCGCCTACCGGCGGATGAGAGAAATGTACTGCCTTAAGCGGAACGGGCTGATACGTGTCTCTGAAGACGATTTTCGGCGCTGGGTGTCCAGCAATACTGTCCTGCCGGTCAGGCGCGGAGAGAGGACAAGGATCGTTAAGAGAGCAAAGCCGGAGAAACTGGAGCATGTCGCGATGCGGAGAGACTGAACGGAAAGGGAGGTGAGAGGAATGTCAGCGATTATGAACGTGGACCGCTGGCTCGCGGCCCGGAGGATCTGGAGATGGCAGAATGAGATCATCGTGGAACGCCTGGCCAGGGACAGTCTCCGCAGGGATCGGAGCACCCGGGGACTCTGGACAGAAAAGAAAAAACCCCGCGTTGCAGCGCGGGGCAGCCGTAGGGGCTGATGTCAAATGACAGGATGATACTAACACACGGGAAAGGGAATGTCAATGATGATGATGAAAGCGAACTTGAGGAACACTTTTCCGGGAATACTGGTCCCGATGCCTGATCACTATTCTTTCCACCGTACGCGCAGGAACCTGGAGGAGTTTGCCGACCGGGAGGACCTGATCGTACCGGCCATGGCCCACTGGCTCAACGTGGACGCGGATTCGATCGAGTACGACAACGCCTGGCTCTGCTTCGACGGACTGAATGCCGAGCACAAGGACGAGATCCTCCGGTGCTACATGGACGCCCACGAACGCATGAAAGACCGTTTCTGCGAGTGGTGGGAGATCCGGTACGGCGGCGACGTCGACAGCGTCAGGTACGAGCTTGCGAGGGACATGGGGAGGTTTTGAAAATGACGGTATTCGAGACCCTCAGCGGGTTGAATGTCAACGACCATACGGAGCAGAAGATCACGGACGGCGGCAGGACGACGCTGACCTATCTGAGCTGGCCCTGGGCCTGGGCGGAAGTGAAAAAGCGTTTTCCCGACGCGCACTACGAAGTCATCAAGAACGAGAACAGACTGCCGTATTTTTCCGACGACCGCCTCGGGATCATGGTGTACACTTCGGTGACCATCGACGGCGTGACGCATGAAATGTGGCTGCCGGTGATGGACGGGAACAACAAGGCGATGCGGTTCGAACCGTATGAGATCGCCACGAAGTACAAGACGATCCAGGTGAAGGCCGCGACGATGTTCGACGTGAACAAGACGGTGATGCGGTGCCTGGTGAAGAACCTCGCCATGTTCGGGCTCGGTCTGTATATCTACGCCGGTGAGGATCTGCCCGAGACCGAAGCGGACAGGCAGGACGATGAGAACGGCACGGACGCCGGGAATGGAAAACCTGCCGCCAGGCCCGGAGCGGCCCGGCCTGAGATCAGGAAAAGCGACAGGATCGATGAACCGGAACAGCCCAAAGCGGGCGACTGGAGCTTCAGCGCCGCGACGTCCGTCTGGCGAAAGGAACACAACATGACGGTCCAGAAGTTCGTCGCGGCGCGCCAGGCGGTCATTGCGGCCGGGCTGGCGCCGGATATCCCGAGCAGGGACATGACCGAGGCCCAGGCCAAAGTGCTGTTTGAGGCCATCGAGAGGAACATCGCATGAGCGATATGACCGGCCGCCTGCGGGATCTGACGCGGAATCTTGACGGCACCTGGAATCTCACGGTCACGGTCGATCAGGACTGCCGCGGGATGTTCGACGATCTCAGGGACAAGGATATCGACGTGGAGGTGAAAAAACACCGCCATCGCAGGAGCCTTGACGCCAACGCCTACTGCTGGACACTGATAAGCAAGATCGCCGCGAAGATGTCGATCGACAAGGTCGAGGTCTACCGCGAGGCGATCAGGTCCATTGGCGGGGTGAGCCAGATCGTGTGCGTAAAGGACAAGGCGGCCGGAACGCTCTGCAGGATGTGGAACAGCCGGGGGATCGGATGGCAGTCTGAAGTGCTTCCATCCAAGATCCCGGGATGCGCCAACGTCGTTCTGCACTGGGGCTCGTCCGAATATGATTCGGCTCAGATGAGCCTGCTGATCGATCACGTCGTGCAGGACGCGAAAGGCCTGGGGATCGAGACGCTCACGCCGAGAGAACTGGAGGGTATGCTCAGCCAGTGGGAAGCTTACTGCAGCAGGAAAAAGAATGCTTCGTGACCGGGAAGCGGGTAGACCTTGACAGGCATCATATCCTGCACGGTCCCCGGAGAAAGGCCGCGGAGAAATGGGGTTGCTGGGTATGGCTGAATCATGACGTGCATATGGATCTGCATTCGCGGAACACGGAGCTGGACCGGCGGCTGAAGGATATCTGTCAGCGGCGGTTTGAAGAACTCTACGGCCGCGAAAAATGGATGGAAGTCTTCGGCAGGAACTATTTGGAGGATTGAGGATGGCGCAGAGATTTGTGCCGGTCTGGGACGATTGGAACATGGTGACGCAGGAACTCAACGCCCAGGAGAAGGGGCGGCTGATCGATGCCATTGTAGCTTATGGCAATGGAGAAGACTGGCAGGATCTGATCAAGGGCAATGAGCGGTATGTGTTTCCGGGGTACATGGCGCGCCTGGACCGCTGGCAGGAAGTATCTGCAGCGCGGGTCGCCGCCGGCAAAACAGGCGGACGGCCGGCGCAGGCAACCGAAAGCAAACAAAAGCAAACAAAAGCAAACGAAAGCAAAATAAAGCAAACTGAAACAAACGAAAGCAAAAATAAGCAAACTGAAGCAAACGAAAGCAAACCAAAGCAGGTAAATGTAAAAGGTAAAGGAGTTATTGAAGAAGATGAAGAAGAACGCGCGCCCGAGACGCCTTTCGGAGAAATAATTGTCGACCCGGTCATCGCGGTGGTCCAGAAGGAGCTCAGCGGTCTGACGGACGATCACTACGACGATCTGGCGGTCTTCCGGAAGGATCTGGGGGACGAACTCGTGATCGAGGCCGTGAATGAGGCGGTCGCCCACAGTACGCGGTCATGGGCGTATGTCAGAAAGATTTTGTCAAGCTATCTGAGGGATGGCGTGAAGACGGTCGGAGAGGCCAGAGCAAGGAGGAATACGTATGACAGAAGCGGTCGCAATGACACTGCAGGATATGATCGAGGCGGCAAAGGCAAGAGCCCTTACTCGATCCTCAGATACCAGGCCGTATAAGTGCTCCCTGTGCAGGGACACCGGCTGGGTCTCCCACAGGACGGAGGACGGGATCAGTTGGTCGAGTGAGTGCGACTGCCAGAAAAGACTGAAGTCTGAACGGCTGATCGCCAGGAGCGGTCTGGCGCGGGCGATCAGGGAACAGACGTTCGACGCTTTCAAGGTCGAGACGGACCTGCAGAGGAAACTCAGGAAGACAGCCGGCCAGTACGCCAGGGCGGTCATCGACGGCGGAAAGCCCTGGCTGTACATCGGCGGGAACCCCGGCAGCGGAAAGACGCATATCTGCACGGCGGTCTGCGGCAAGCTGCTCGAGCACAACATCGGGGTGCGTTACATGCAGTGGATCGATGAAGCCAGGCGTCTCAAGGCCTACGTTTCGGATCCTGACTTCGACAATCTCGTGGCGGATTACATGGACTGCGACGTGCTGTATATCGACGATCTTTTCAAGAGCCGCTACGGGGACTTTCAGCCGAGCGACGCGGACATCAGGATCGCCTTCACGATCCTCAACGCGAGGTACATCCGGGATCTGCCCACGATCATCACCAGCGAATGGGATCTGATGGACGACCTTCTGATGGCAGACGAGGGTCTGTTCAGCCGGGTGTATGAGAAGACCAAGGGTTATGAGATCTATGTCCCTCGGGACATGAAGAACAACTACCGTTTGAGGGGAGGGTGCTAGGCGATGGAAAATGACAATGCAGCGGGATTCTGGGACGATGAGGCCGCGGAAAAGAAGCCGTTCGAGGTGACGGACGACGGCGCGGCCCAGTGGTGCCTCAGGAAGATCGCGGAGGCCGAGGCGGAAAGGGCCCGGTGGAAGGAGCACTATGAGACGCAGCTGGCCATGATGAACGACCGGCTGGACAGGACCATCGGGTTTTTCGAGGGCAAACTCTTTCACTACTTCAACACGGTTCCGCACAAGACCACCAGAACGCAGGAGGTCTACGCGCTTCCCGGTGGCCGGCTGATCATGAAAAAGCAGCAGCCGAAGATCGAGAAGGACAACACGGTGCTGGTGAAATGGCTCGAGGAGAACGGCATGCGGGATCTGGTGAAGGTCACGAAATCCGCGGACTGGGCCGGGCTGAAGAAGTGTGTGTTCGTGGACGGCGGCAAGGTGATCACTCTGGACGGCGAGGTGGTCCCCGGTCTGACGGTGACCGAGCTGCCGGACGCGTTCGAAGTCAGGATGGAGGCGTGAGATGGGTGTGATGATCGACGCGGCCGTGATTCGCCGCAAGGTGCATCAGCAGATCGTGAGGCACAGGGAAGAAACGAGGTCCGACTGGGGAAAGGGTTACTTGGAAGCTCTGGCGAACGTGGAGAGCCTGATCGACAGGATGACCGCCGCGGCGAATGCAGGCCGTGACGATGACCGGGCGGAACGGTGCAAAGCGTGATTTGAGGACGTGAGTTATGAAGATCAGGGATAATCGCGAGGACGAAATGCTGGACAGGATCGCCTGCCGCAGGGTGTGGCTCTTCGGGATCGGGAGGGGAACGGATCCCAGGTGGCTGCAGATCAGGGCCGAGAGGGAAGCCGACAGGCTCCTGGGGATCCTGAACGGCGAGCCGGGTTTTCTGGGGATCAAGGTGGTCTGGCCGCACAATCTGGCGGTCTTCGACAACCCTCTCGCCGCCGTGGAGGCTCGGAGGAAACTGGAGGATCTGGGGATCGCGTGCGGCGACGACATCATGCGCGGCGCGGCGCTGCCGGAACTGAAAGAAATATCTGTCAAAGGAAAATGGGAGGAGAAGGAATGAACAAGCTGACCATCATCGGAAACGTGACCAAGGACCCGGAACACAGGACGACGCGAGAAGGGGTGCCGCTGTGCAGCTTTACGGTGGCAGTCAACCGCAAAGGCAGGGACGGACAGCAGGAGGCGGACTTTTTCCGGATGACGGCGTGGAGGCAGCTGGGCGATATCTGCGCCAGGTATCTGCTCAAGGGCAGGAAGGTATGCGTCATCGGCCCGGTTTCGGCGAGGGCTTATCAGGGCAACGACGGCAACGCCAGGGTGAGCCTTGAGATGACGGCCGAGGAAGTGGAGTTCCTTTCGCCGAAGGGCGAGCAGACTGAGACGCCGAAGCCGCCTGTGCAGGAGTACCTGGATGTGGGTGAAGACGATCTGCCGTTCTGACGGCGGATCCCTGAAAGAGCGATGATCGACCGGATAAAGAGTCATGGCGGATCGCATGAGCGGGGGTGATGGATTACGACGGCGCAGGATCTCAAACAGGTGTTTTACCTGGACAGACTGATCGAACGTGAACAGCAGAAACTGCAGGAGATGCGGGACGCCGCCGGGATCCGTTCCCCTGGCTTTGACGATATGCCGCATGTCCCCGGGGCGAAGGACCGGATCGGGGATATCGTGCCGAAGATCGTAGACAAAGAGCATGAGATCCGGGAACGGATCGAGGAGTATGACAGGACACGGTCCGAGATCGAGGATTACATCGAAAGCGTGCCGCAGGCGAAGATCAAGCTGATCCTGAAGCTTCGGTTCCTCGATCTCCTTCCGTGGATGGAAGTGGCCGACGCGCTGGGCGGAGACGCGACGGAGTACTCCGTGAAAAAAGCGTGCTACCGGTTTGTAGAAGGCAGGAATGCAGGAGGAGGGAAGGAAGAATGCTGAAACGCAACGGGATATGCATCGGGATCGACAGGTTCCGTGACAGGAAGAAGCCGAGTCTGTACGTGATGGACACCGACGACAATGTGATCCAGATCGTGGCGTCGTTTACCAGCACGGAAGCCGCGGAGGAGTTTCAGAAGGTGTTTGTCGACAGGTTTATGGAGGGGCTCATCGAAAAAAGGTGGGCGCTGAAAGGCGAACGCAGGGAGGAAGTTTATGAGTGACCATATCTATGTGAACAGGAAGAACGCTTCGGGGGCGCTGGACATTACGGCGCATGAGGCGATCGCGCACGTACTGGAGAACCAGAACACG
>CACZOZ010000277.1:0-7413 GCA_902782865.1 uncultured Eubacteriales bacterium | reverse complement strand
GTGGGAGAAGGCCAAGGGCAACTACACCAACTATGCCCGTCAGTTCCTGGGATCCACCCTGTCCTTCGTCAAGAGCCAGGCCTTTGAGTATCAGTGCACTCACGAAGTGGGCAAGGAAGGCGCCGGCTACATCTCCGTCGCCATCGGCCTCGGCACCATCAAGCACCCGCTGCTGGAGGTGGCTGAGAATCCCTGGTATACCTCCATCCCCACCGTGCTCCCGAACACCAAGTCCGAGACCGACATGATCAACTCCTACGCTGAGCTGACCTCCAACGGCAAGTTCAACGCGGCCAAGGGCGGCGAGAACCTGTTCGTGGATCTCATCGTCAAGGGCCTGACCGACACGCCCGAGAACCTGGCCAACATGGTGAACGGCGACTGGCACGGCAAGCAGTACCTGGCCCTGAAGGCCAGCGCCTGGAAGAAGCTGGCGGCCTATTACGAAGCCAACAAGTAAGTCCCGACCGATCAACGACCGCCCGGGGTGCCCGGCGTGAACTCACCGTGTCCCGTTCCTTCGGGGCGGGGCCGGTGAGCGGCATCCCCCCCTTCCTCCCCTCTGAACGGGGGGAGGAAGGGAGATCAGATACAGGGGGAATCGTCATGTACAAGAAACAAATGAAGCTCCAGCGGATCATCTGCCTGTTCGCGCTCATTGCCGCTGCGCTTGTGTTCATCTATTCGCTGGGGATGCTGACGGATCTGTATGACAGCCTCTATCCCATGATGAGGAACCCGGATGACCTGACGGAAACGGATGTGCCCGGCTCCATCATCTATTACGACATGCAGCCCTTCAATCACCAGCTCACGATCAACTCCATCGGGCTGATCCTGCTGGCGGCGCTGCTGTTCGTCACCGGGACGAGCTCCCGCAGGAAATACTATATCGGCAATTATATCGCCACAGGCCTCAATGTGATCGCGCAGATCGGGGTGGCTGTGTGGGCGCATCTGAAGATCGCCGCCTTCAAAACACAGTTCCTGACCACCCTGGATTTCGAGTCCCTGGAGATGTGGTCCGAGATCTGGGATACCCCCAATCTCACGAAGGATTCCACCTTCTGGTTCGACATCCACTTCCTGGTCTTCGCGCTGGTCCTTGTCGCGGCTGTGCTGCTGGTCCTGAATGTGATCTGGAAAAGAAGGCTGATGCAGGGCGAGAAAGCGCTGCTGGCCGGAAAGGCGGTGTCCGTATGAACGATCAGATGGTAAAACTCGACCGTATGCGCTATACCAAGAATACCGCCTCGTCCCGGCTGGCGATCCTGGCGATCGTCTTCGACGTGCTCTTCTTTATCAGTCTGTATAAATCCGACGTAGGCACCTATTACTACACCATCCTCATCGGCGCGTCCATCATCTACAATCTGGTCTTCCTTCTGGCCACCTTCCTGGCTTCCGAGGGCGTGAAGAATTACCAGAGGAATTATTCCTGGCTGATGCTGGCCCTGGGGGCCGGGCAGATCGTGAGGATCTTCATCTATCCGGTACAGGCCCACAGCGCCGTCGTGGCCGGTGCGCAGGTGATGGGCGACGGGCAGTTCATCCGCATGGTGATCTACCTGGTGCTCTCCGCGGTATGCCTGCTGGCGGGCAGTGTGATCAACTGGCGTAAGAGCAAGGCGCTGGCGGACCATATCGCGTCCCTGAACGCGGCTCGGGCGTAAGGAGGAAGCAAAATGGCAGAGCTTCGACTGCAGCATCTGGATAAGATCTACGACAATAACGTGCAGGCGGTCTACGACTTCAACCTGGACGTGAAGGACGGCGAGCTGATCGTGCTGGTGGGCCCCTCCGGCTGCGGAAAGTCCACCACGCTGCGCATGGTCGCGGGCCTGGAGGACATCTCCAACGGTCATCTGCTCCTGGACGGGAAGGACATCACCCAGGCCCCGGCCAAGGATCGGGACATGGCCATGGTGTTCCAGAACTACGCCCTGTACGGGCACATGACCATTTACGAGAACATGGCCTTCTCCCTCACGCTGCGCAAGGAAGACCCGAACGTGACCCATAAAAAAGTGCTGGCGGCGGCGGAGATCCTGGACCTGACGGCGCAGCTGAACAAAAAGCCCAGCCAGCTCTCCGGCGGTCAGCGCCAGCGCGTGGCCATGGGCCGCGCCATCGTGCGCAACCCCAAGGTGTTCCTGTTCGACGAGCCGCTGAGCAACCTGGACGCCAAGCTGCGCAGCGCTACCCGCAGGGAGATCCTGCTGCTGCACAAGCGCCTGAAGGCCACCATCCTGTACGTCACCCACGACCAGACCGAGGCGCTCACTCTGGCGGACCGCATCGTGTGCATGTCCATGGGCCATGTGCAGCAGGTGGGCACGCCCCTTGAACTGTACGATCATCCCAACAATATTTTCGTGGCCACCTTCATCGGCCTGCCGCCCATGAACATCTTCGAGACCGTGTTCGAGGACGGCGCGCTCAAGGGCAAGGGCTTCCGGTACAGCCTTTCCGATGAGGAGAAGGCGCTTCTGGCGCCCTGGGCCCGCAAAAAGGTCACCCTGGGCGTGCGTCCCGAGGACATCGCCGAGGGCGGGGACATGAAGATCAAGGTGTTCACCAATGAGAACCTGGGCATGAACACCCTGGTGCACGGCACCCTGGGCGACAGCACCCACGTGACGGCCAAGCTGCGCGGCTGGACGGAGCATAAACAGAACGACCTGGTGCCCATCCACTTCAACCGCGTGCATTTCTTCGATCCCGAAAGCACCAATGCCATCCGGAAGGAGGCGGCCGCAAAATGACAGGGAAATCCGGTATCCGTGAATTCTTCAGGAAGCGCCTGGTGGCGCTCAAGCGCAAGCCCCACATGATCCCGCTGGTGGTCCTGGGCCTCGCCTTCGTGTATTATTCCTTCAACCTCACCCAGGTGTCCAACACCACGGCCCTGATCAACGGCCCCCACATGGGCCTGGCGGAGTTCGCCACCATGCTGTTCTCCGTATTGAGCCTGGTGTGCTTCATGAACGCCTTCCCCCACCGCAAAAAGGTCAACATGCCCATGCTGGTGCTGATGGTGATCATGGTGGCCGGGCTGATCTTCTGTGACTTCTACTACGGCGGCCGCATCACCGCCGCCATCACCCGGGCGGAGAACCGCATCGATCCCACGGGCAAGAACATCTTCGTGACCAACGCCATGAACGTGCTGAGCGTGCACAGGGTCATCCTGTTCATCGGCCTGGGCCTCACGGCGCTGCTGCCGGTGTACACCCCCCTCCTCAAGAAGATCAACACCAGCATCAACGTGGAGGGCAGCGGGGATATGGCGGCCATCGACATTTCCCAGGAGTGACCGGATAAAGCATGGCGAAGAAGAAGCGTCCGGCCCCGAAAACGGATCATTCGAAGCTGGATTTCCCCAAAGGTGCTTCCCTGAAGGAAGGCGCGCCCGGGCGGCCTGAAGGCAGCCGTGCCCACGACGGCCCGGAGGGAGCGGATCTTTACCGGCTGAAGCATCAGGCCGTGGAGGACCTGGTCACAGCCAATAAGGAGAATTCCCCGCCGGTCTCCAAACAGGAGCTGAGGAAATACCACGCCGGGCCGAAAAAGCGCGTGCCGGACGCCGTCAAGGCCATCCTGCTCAAGGTGTGGTTCGCGGGCGTGATCTGCTATTTCTTCATCTGGGGCCTGAGCACCCTGTCCATCAACCAGTGGGACCTGCTGCTGGTGCTGAGCGTCGCCCTGGGGGCGGTCACGTTCCTCATCACGAAGAACATCTACCGGTTCATCGCCAAAAAGGAAGGGGATTTCGACCGGTGGATGATGTTCCCCGGGGAGAGCATCCTCTGGCTGCCGGCGGATCTTGTCTACGCGGTGATCCTGGTATTGTGCACGGTCATGACCTACAACGGCGTCAACCGGCTCATCGCCGGGCCCTCGGGGGATACGGCCGTGGGCGTGGAGCCCATCCTGTTCGGGATCTTCGTCACGCTGTGGGACCTTATCTTCCTCGGGGCCAAGTATCTGATGAAAAAGATCGTGGAGGACGCGAAAAACAGCGTCTCCCGGAGACACTGAGATCATTTGATGAAAGGATGTGCTTGAAATGGCTGACGCGAAACAGTACGAAGCCCTGGATAAGTACGTCCTGCGCCTGATCCGGGAATCCTCGCCGGAGCGCACCGTGTGGAACGTGGAAAAGCTCCGCCAGGGCGTGCCCACCAACTGGAACTACATCGACGGCTGCATGATGACGGCCCTGCTGAGCCTGTACCACATCACGGGGGACAAAGCGTATTTCGATTTCGTGGAGGGCTTCATCGGCGCTTTCGTGGGCGGGGACGGCTCCATCCGCACCCTCAAAACGGAAGGCCACGCCCTGGACGACATCAACGAGGGACGGGTGCTGTTCGAGCTTTATCAGGCGACGGGGAAGGAAAAGTACCGCCTTGCGGCGGGTACCCTGAGGGCCATGCTGGACGCCCAGCCCCGCACCTTCGAGGGCTCCTGGTGGCACAAGCAGATCTACCCCGACCAGGTGTGGCTGGACGGCATCTACATGGCCCAGCCCTTTTCCGCCCTGTATGAGAAGACCTTCGGCGCCGGGGATTTCTCCGACGTTTTAAGGCAGGTCCTCCTGGTGCGTGACCGCATGCGGGATCAAAGGACCGGGCTGTACTACCACGGTTACGACGCGTCCCGCAAAGCCTTCTGGTGCGACGAAGAGACGGGCCTGAGCCGGAGCTTCTGGCTCCGGGCCATCGGATGGTTCTCCGTGGCGCTCGCCGATCTCATCGAGATCCTGCCGGAGAAGGACTCGGGCACCGTCAGGGACGTTTTCGCGGACCTGATGAGATCCCTGGTGCCCTTTGCCGACGGGGATACGGGCATGTATGCCCAGGTGGTGGACCAGCCCCTGACCGGGGGCAACTACCTTGAGACCAGCGGCAGCGCCATGATCGCCTACGCCATGCTCAAGGGCGCCCGCCTGAAGGTGATCCCGGAGGAGTACGCCGCCCTGGGGCAGAAGACTTTCGACGGGATCGTGCGCACACAGCTTTCCTTTACCGACGACGAACTCAACCTGAACAGCATCTGCCTGGTAGCCGGGCTGGGCCCGGAGAACAACCGCCGCCGGGACGGCAGCGTCGCTTATTACCTCTCCGAGCCCATCGTGCAGAACGACGCCAAGGGCGTCGCCCCCCTGCTCATGTGCTATACGGAGATCAAGAGGAGGTAACCTCATGGCTTATCTGACCCTGAAAAACGTCAACAAGATCTACCCCAACGGCTATCACGCGGTGCACAACTTCAACCTGGAGATCGAGAAGGGCGAGTTCGTGGTGTTCGTCGGCCCCTCCGGCTGCGGCAAGTCCACCACCCTGAGGATGATCGCCGGCCTGGAGGACATTTCCAGCGGTGAGTTCCTGATCAACGGGGCCCGCGCCAACGAAAAGGGGCCCAGGGAGCGGGAGATCGCCATGGTGTTCCAGAGCTACGCTCTCTACCCGCAGATGACCGTCTACGATAACATCGCCTTCGGCCTCACCCTGCAGGGCGTGGACGAGGACGTG
The DNA here is from genome assembly GCA_902782865.1 of uncultured Eubacteriales bacterium. Taxonomy (GTDB): domain Bacteria; phylum Bacillota; class Clostridia; order Christensenellales; family Aristaeellaceae; genus RUG756. The sequence goes on along the minus strand of CACZOZ010000277.1, from coordinate 1,876 downwards.
ATCGAGGAGCGGGTCAAAAAGACCGCGAAGATCCTGGGCCTGACGGACTATCTGGACCGCCTCCCCCGCGCGCTTTCCGGCGGCCAGAGGCAGCGCGTGGCCATCGGCCGCGCCATCATCCGCAAGGTGGGCGTGTTCCTGATGGACGAGCCTCTGAGCAACCTGGACGCCAAGCAGCGCGTCACCATGCGCTATGAGATCGCCCAGATCCACCAGGAGACCGGCGCCACCACCATTTACGTGACCCACGACCAGACCGAGGCCATGACCCTGGCGGACCGCATCGTGGTCATGAAGGACGGCTATGTCCAGCAGGTGGGCACGCCCCGCGAACTGTATTTCGACCCGCAGAACGTGTTCGTGGCCGGCTTCATCGGCGAGCCCCCGATGAACTTCATCAAGGGCACGGTGAAGGACGGCTGCATCAAATTCGGCTCCAACATCCTGGATCTTAAAAAGAAGCTCCCCGGCATCTCCGCTTATGAGGGCAAGCCCCTGGTGTTCGGCTTCAGGCCCGAGGCGATCAAGCTCGGGGAGACCGCCGACGCCTATAAGATCGACAGCGATATCGAACTGACCGAGATGCTGGGCGACAACACCAACGTGTACGTCCTCTCCGGGGACGATCACGCCATCCTCAAGGTGGACAGCCACGATACGCCCGAGGGCGAGGATAAGATCACCTTCTACATCCCCCTGGAGAGCGTGTACCTGTTCGACGGGGAGACCGAGAAGGTCATCAAGGGCTGACCATAAGCAAATACAAGGCGCCGGCGGGGAGACCCGCCGGCGTCTTCTATTGTATGGGGATCGGTCAATGTTCCTGCATCAGCCGGAAGTGATTTTGGCCGTCCCCGCTCAGGCTGATCCGGCAGGTCATGCCGCCGAGTATGGTGTGATACTTCTCATCCATCACCGCCAGCATCAGGGTGGGGAAGCCGGGATCGGTGACCGGGCTGTCCCGACGCACCGAGAACACAAAGCAGCTGCGCTTGGAGCTGTCCGGGGCCGGGAGATCACAGATCCACTCACTGACGTGCTCCCAGCCGTCGCGCTCAAAGATCGTCCGCGCGTCCGGGGAGAGGCCATCCTTGCTTTCTTCCCCGTCCACCGCCATGATCAGGGTCCCTCCGTCGGGGCTGTTCCCTGTCATGTGATCCAGTACCTGTTTGACGGCCTGCGCGTCGCTTTTGTCCATCCGGGCGGCCATCTCGGCGCCGGCTTCCCGGCACTGCGTCAGCCAGTCGGTCAGGGTCTCGGTCACCCGGGCGCGGGTCTGCGTGTCCTGTTCTTTGTCCAGTCCGAATTCTGCCCACAGGGCGGGATCGTTCGCACGGGCACCGATCAGGTCGGTAAGGGATCTTATCATGTTCCGCATATCCATCGTTTCTTTGAGATAAGACCGTTGTATTTCCCGGATCCTTTCCAGCTTCTGCTCCTGTTCGGCGATCTTGCGCTCAAAGGCGGCTTGAAGCAGGGCGTCATCCCCCTCAAGCAGCGTTTTGATCTCCTCGATGGAGAAGTCCGCCTGCTGCAGGCTCCTGATCCTGATGAAGGTCAACGCCTGCTCTTCCTCATAGTACCGGTAGCCGGTCCATTCATCCACCTTTGCCGGCCTCATCAGGCCGATACGGTCATAGTACCGCAGCGTCTGGGCGTTGCATCCGCAGAGCTTCGCGAATCCCTGGATCGTGATCATACCTCATCCTCCTCGGCGCTACGGTATCATTGCAGTTAAGTGCAAGGTCAAGCCCTGATTTAAAAAAATCCGAAAAAATTTTTTCGGCCTTCTCAGGGCCGCGGTCCTCCACCGGATCCCCGCCCCGTCAGCGGAAAAAGTCCTCTGCCGCGGCGTGTTTGACGCTCGAGGGCACAT